>NZ_JBEJGY010000001.1 GCF_040253615.1 Streptomyces sp. Edi4 | reverse complement strand
CCCTGCTCTCGCCCGCCCGGCACCCACTGCCCAGCCGGAGCAGTACCCGCCGCTCCCCCTGCACAGCGGCGGTGCGCCGCCCCAACACACCGCCTACCACCGCAAACAGTGATCCACTAGCTGTACGGCGCTGCTCCCGGCGCCGCCCGCTCCGCGAAAGGCTGCCCCACCATGTCCGTCGTCCCCGCCCTCCCCGCGGAGCGGGCGGCGCCGGGAGCAGCGCCGTACAGCTAGTGGATCACTGTTTGCGGTGGTAGGCGGTGTGTTGGGCGGCACACCGCCGCTGTCAGGGGGACGGCGGGTACTGCTCCCGGCTGCCCACTGCCCAGCCGGGAGCAGTACCCGCCGTCCCCCTGACAGCGGCGGTGTGCCGCCCAACACACCGCCTACCACCGCAAACAGTGATCCACTAGCTGTACGGCGCTGCTCCCGGCGCCGCCCGCTCCGCGGGGAGGGCGGGGACGACGGACATGGTGGGGCAGCCTTTCGCGGAGCGGGCGGCGCCGGGAGCAGCGCCGTACAGCTAGTGGATCACTGTTTGCGGTCGTAGGCGGTGTGTTGGGGCGGCGCACCGCCGCTGTGCAGGGGGACGCGCGGGTACTGCTCCGGCTGGGCAGTGGGTGCCGGGCGGGCGAGAGCAGGGCTCGCGAGGTCGAGGCGGCCGAGGACCTCCTGAACGTGCCGGACCGGGAGCTGCACCATCTGGTCCGGCTCGTACTGGACTCCGTGGCCGGTGTCCTCACCGCCCGCGAGCCCGCTCTCGCCCGCCCGGCACCCACTGCCCAGCCGGAGCAGTACCCGCCGTCCCCCTGACAGCGGCGGTGTGCCGCCCAACACACCGCCTACCACCGCAAACAGTGATCCACTAGCTGTACGGCGCTGCTCCCGGCGCCGCCCGCTCCGCGAAAGGCTGCCCCACCATGTCCGTCGTCCCCGCCCTCCCCGCGGGCTCCGGCGTCGCCGCGCCCCCGGCCCCGGCCGTCCAGGCCGTCGACCTCGAGGAGGTCGAGGTCGTCGAAGGTGAACTCGTCGACGACGAGCTGGCGCCGGCCCCGGTCGCACCGGCCAAGCCGCTGGTGGACCAGCACACGATCCTCTATCCGGGCCAGGCCATGCCGACGGCGGAGGACGGTCCGCGGTATACCCGGCGGGACTACGAGGTGTCCGAGGAGACGGCCCGACGTTTGGAGGAGGAGTCGGCGCCGCGCAACACGGACCGGACCTATCGCTACCAGCGGCGGCTCTTCGAGAAGTGGTGCGAGGGCATGGGCCGGGTGGCCCGGCCGTGCACGACGGCGACGTACGTGGAGTACTGCGCGCACCTGATCGCGCAGGAGTTGGCGCCGAACTCCATCAGCACCTACCTGTCGGCCGTCCGAACGTGGATGCCCGACGACAAGAAGCCGGGCACGAGCCTGGCCCGCGCGATGCTCCGCGAGTACCGGAAGAGCTGGAGCAAGCGGAAGCGCGTCAAGAAGGCCCCGCCGGTCACAGCGGCCATGGCACGGGCGATGGTCGACACCTGCGACCTGCGCCACCCCATCGGTCTGCGCGACCGGTTCGTGATCCTCGTCGGCCGGAAGGCGTTGAACCGACGCAGCGAGCTGAGCCAGCTCGAGGTGGCCGACCTCGTGGTCGAGGACGGCGGAGTGGCCGAGTGGGTCGCCTACTCCAAGAACGACCAGGAGGCGGTGGGCGAGGAGACGTGGGTACCAGCCGACGCCGGCGACTCCCGGTATGACCCGGTGGCGGCCACCCGGGACTGGCTCAACATCCTGTACCGCCTGGGCGTCAGCGAGGGCCCGGTGCTGCGTGCGCTGACCGTGGCCGGGACTCTGCAGTCCCGGGCGACCGCAAAGGTGTCCGGTGATTGCGTCACGGGGGACGCGATCAACGACTGGATCCGGGGCCGGGCGTTCGCTGCCGGGCTCAAGAACTGGCAGGACATCACCTCCCACGGGCTGCGCCGCGGCGGTGCCCAGGAGATCGCGGACGCCGGGGGTGACCCGACGAAGCAGGGCCGGTGGAAGGCCGGCAGCGCCACCGTGAAGAAGGAGTACCTCGACCGGGCGCAGGGGCGGGCCGAGAACCCGTGGCACAAGGTGGCGGAGAAGCAGCGCAACGAGGCCCAACAGTGACCGCCCCCTCCGCGGACGGTCCCAGCCCGGCCGAGCGCTTTCATGTCCGGGTGACGTTCCGCGAGGACGGCCCGGGCATCGAGGGCACCTGGACGAACGAAGCGGTCGCGTTGATGAAGTTCCGGAGTTTCGTGGGCTCCCATGGCAGCCAGGACGGCGTGACCATCACCCTGGTGCAGGAGAGCGGCGGGCATACGGAGCAGCTGCGAACGTGGACGAAGGAACACGGCGAGGTCGTTCACCGGCGTACCTGACCTATCCACGGCACATGCGGGACGGGGCCGCTGTTTCGAAGGCGCCGCCGCGCTGGCGCGCCTGCGGTTCTACGAACAAGGCAGCACCGCGGCCAACTGATCGCAGGCATTGGGGTGCAGGCCCATATCCTGGAAGCTGGCACGGGGCGCCGACAGGAGACGTTATGGCCCCGCCCATCCCTGCCGCCAGTACTGCGCTGGGCGCCGGAATACCCATGTACGGCCACCCCGGCACCGTCGCACCCGCCTGGGCGGCCCTGGCACTGCCCAACATCCCCGTGCACTGGGTGATCCTCAACCAGGCCAGCGGGCCCGGCGACAAAGAGGACCCGGTGCTCTACGACGCGGCCCGGGCCGTCCGGGACGCCGGCACACCAGTCCTCGGCTACATCACGCTGCAAGGCGGCAGCCGCGATGACTTCTTCAACAACGCGGACGCGGACCTGTACGTGTCCCGCGGCTTCAACGGCGCCTTCCTCGACGAATGCCCGGCCGACAGCGGGCACTTGCAGTCCGTCGCGCTGACCGTGCTGCGGCAGCGCGCCAAGGGGATGGGCAAGGTCGTGCTGAACCCGGGCGTCATACCCGCGCAGGGCTACTGCGACATAGCCGACCAGGTCATCGTCTTCGAGGGAGACCTGCCCACCTACCGCCGCGCCACGTTCCCCGACTGGATGCGCAGCTACCCGGCCACGCGGTTCGCGCACCTGGTGCACGGCGTGCGAACCGCCAGCGACGCCGCAGAGGTGCTGCGCCTGGCCCGGCGCCGGTGGTGCTCCACCGTCTACGCGCACTCCACGATCTACACCCCGACCACCAACACCTGGGACGCGCTCCCCACGTACTGGCCCACCTTCAGCCGCACCCTGGCAGGCTCGTCCGTGCCGGGCGCATAGCGGCGCTCGTGTCAGCAGGTCCCGGCTCGATCGGTTCAGCTCGCGTCCGTCCGCGCAGCGCTGCAGCCGGTAGCCAGGCACGCCACGCGCTCCGCGCCGTCGACCCGGTGACCTTCGATCGCCGGCAGGAGCTGCTCGAGCACGTCCACACCACGGCGGGTGAGCGGGAACGTCATCGTCACCGTTCGGTGAGCCGGGCACCAATCCTCATCGGCGAAGGCAGTCGCCGAGTATGGGTAGGTGAGCAGGAACTGCTCTGGCCGGTCCTCATCCACACCAAGGAGGGTCGGGAAGACCCGGCTAACGGTGTCGCCCACGATGGAGTCCTCGAACGTCCAGTCCGTGTCGATCTGGCTCCAGTCCGGCACCATCGGCACATGCGGTACGGACCGCAGACCGAGGAGCACGTACAGGTCAGGCGCCCAACCCCGGCCATAGAGCAACGTGTTGAGCCGGGTCTTAGCCTCGGCCCGCTCGGTGTTCGTGGCGGCGGCTACGCCAGGGCGCAGAGTCTGAGTCATGGTCGGTGAGTGTGCCGTGCGGCAGCGCAGCGGCCGGCAGCGCCACTCCGGCCGCAGCCCGCGCGAGTCCCTCGACCGGATCAACTGCCCTGTGGCACATGCCCGCAACTGGCGATTGCGCCCGAAGCGGCACAGCCCCGTAACCCCTTGGGCCGATGCCCGTTGAATGCGTGATGCATCGGTCGAACTCGGTGGCATCGTCCGTCAGGTTCCGCTCGACGATCTCGGCGCTCAGGGCAGTGAGTGCGGCCGCGAGATTCGTCAGCACGGTCCGCATCTCCTGGGGCCGCCGAGCGCGGGCCAGAGCCGGGTGCTTCTTCGTCGGCTGGTACGCCTCACCGAGGCGCGTTACGGCGGAAGCTTCCTCGGTACGTTGGAAGACCGGGTGTGCCGCGTCGTGCCTGCCCAGGCCGCCGGGCCTACTGCCGAGGACGTAAGCGCCGCCATTCTCGCGAACCCTGAGATCGCTCGTGCCGCGGCCGCGGCGCTGGAGCGGGTGGGCGTGTAGCCCCCGCGCTCAGGTTCCGTCGCGTGTCACCTGTATCGCTCGATCCACGAGTGCCCCGAGGACTGCCGCTCTCGTCGAAATGTCAGTGCGCGATGGCACGATCGACGGGCAGGGTGGTCTCGATCTACACACAGGGGGCGGGGATGACGAGTACTCACTACTGGCCGCGGGCGGCCGGCGAGACGGAGATGGCGGCGCTGGAGGCCTGGCTGACCGAGCACGGCTGGGAGGTCGACCCGACGGTGTTCATGGCCGGGGCGGGCGGCGCGGCCGTTCAGATCCGCCGCATCGGCGCGGCCTGGCAGGACGGCGAGGCGGGTCTGCTGATCCTGCCGGACGAGACCGTGGAGTACGACGGCATTGCGATGCGCACGCGTCCCCGGCGCCCTGCAGGTGCCGGCTGCTCCACCTCGTAGTCGGACCGAGCACGCATACGGCCCCTCGACGTCACGTCGAGGGGCCGTAGTTAGTAGCGGGGACAGGATTTGAACCTGCGACCTCTGGGTTATGAGCCCAGCGAGCTACCGAGCTGCTCCACCCCGCGTCGGTGAACACAACCCTACGCCACCGGCTGGACCCGGCCGACCAGTTGCGCGCTGCGCGGCCTGACAGGTGACGGTCCCGTGCAACGTGCGATGGAACACGGGACCGCCCGGATGGCCACCGTCCTGTCAGAGCGGCATCGTGACCGTACGGCGATCGTCAACACGGGGCATCTGGGCAGATGCCAACCGAGTGGCGCGAGCCTGGCGATGGGCCCTCAACACGAGATCGGGTCCATGCCCTTCGTCAGGCAGGTGGGGAGGCGCTCCACTCCTTGGGTGCATCCGGGACCTCGACGTCGTCGTACGCGGCCCTGTACGCCTCAAGGTTGGCGGCATAGTGGGCCCGGCCGGCGTCGGTCACGTGCAGGACTGTCAGGTCGTCGGGCCAGATACTTGTGCCGTCGGTCCAGTGGCGGCGTCCGGGCGGATACAGCCGCAGAGGTACGGCCAGTTCGGCAGCCAGCGGACCGTCGCGGAAATCGAGCAGCTTGCCGCTTGCGGTGGAGCTGCGGGTGATCTGGTGCATGTGGTTGGTGGTGATCCCGGCCGGTAGCGCCAGCAACTCCTCTGGCGGCTCGCTGCCCCGGTTCTTCCAGTAGGCAGGCCATTCCTTGCGGATCCACAGCCGGTTGTTCAAGTCGTTGCGTACGAGGGCGACCAGGAGCTTGAAGGGAGCGCGGGCGAGGAGACCGCGGGGCTTGCGCACCTTGTGGTCGTCGAGGCTGCTGTGGGCGTCGTCGGGTAGTTCGTTGGGCACGGGGGCGTCGATGTCGGGCCACAGTTCGGCGTAGCACCTCACGTGCTGCTCGTAGTGGTTCCGGCCTGCCTCGGTGAGATACACCCTGTACTCGGTCCGATGGAGCATGTGGGCCGGGTACGCGGGGTTCTCGTACGGCTCGCCGACCCGGACGCTCTTGGATGTGACGAGGGGGCCGCCGGGGCGACGCTGGTCGCGTTCGAGGAAGAAGCGTGCCTTCTCGGACGGGGCTCGTTCCTCGGGCGGGGTGCCTCGCGGCGAGTCGGCGGGCAGCCCGTTGGGGCCGGCGCGGTAGAGGCGGACGAGGTTGGACCACAGCCACTCGGAGAGCAGCCCGCGTGGAGGGGAGGTGGGCGCGGTGTATCCCAGACCGGCGCGGGCCGTCGCGCGGCCGCGGGTGGTCAGCTTGACCCGGACGCGCGGGATCATGCCGAGCACGGTCTGGACGTAGTCCTCCATCACCTCGATGAGCTTGCGGCGGCGCAGCGCGGCGAGGGACGACCCGGCGCCCTGATCGTGTTCGTCCTTCTGCGCCAGGGCGTACTGAATCGCCGTGCGGCCCACAACGTCCTTCGGGGCCTTGAGGCTGAAGGTCTGCCAACGCCATTCGGCAGCCGGAGGCCCGTGCCCCCAGTCGAACGCGCCGCCCTTGTTGTTCGCTTCCGCGTCCTGGTCGGCATCGAAGATGACGGCCAGGTAGATCTGTTGGCGGGCGTTGAGTTCGGCCCACAGGTCGGCGGGCTGAGGACGTGGCATGCCAGCACCGTAGCGGCGGGCACCGACAGTGCGGGCCGCCCCCGCGGTGGAACCGTCGGGGGCGGGGAGCCGGGGCGAGGTCGGCACGGGTTACCGCCTGGCCGTCACGGCGGCCGGCAGGCTGGGCAGCACGGCGGCACCGGACTGCTCCTGGGCCACGGCGAAGACCGTGTGGTACTGCAAGATCGTCCAGTACGGGTTCACCGGTAGTCCTCCTCCCACGCATCGCCCCCGGGTACGTCTACGTCGGCCTCGTGGTGTGCCTCAGCTTCGGCGGCCCAGCGTTCCTCGTCGGCCGCGTCCTGCGCGTCCTCCCAGTTCCGCTCCTCCTCCGGGTCGTACGGCTCGGCGGCGTCGTCGGCCATCTGCGCCCAGTACGCGGCTTCCTCCTCCGCCTCGTGTGCGGCACGCTGTGCCGGGGTGAGGGAGGCCAGCCACGCCTCGTGCTGGGCGCGTTCGGCGGCTTCCCGGGCCCGGAAGTATCCCGCCCAGATGTGGGACGGATGGTGGGGCTCAAGGGAGCAGTAGCCCCATCCACCATCGTGCTGGAGGTGGTCGGCGGGCCGCACGCAGCGTCCGCCGTCGAGGGGGTGGGCCAGGCCGGAGCACACCAGGACGAGGGCCGTCCCGGGCTTCGAGCGGGGTGCGCCGCGCAGTTCGGCGAGGACGTCGGGGTATCGGCGGCCGGTGGTCCGGGCGAGGTCCCGGGCTCGGCGCTTGAGGTGGTCGCTGCCGGTCTTGGTCACGGTCGTCTCCACAGCGGGATCCCACGCTTCCCGCCGGACGTCGCGTGAGGTGCGTCGCTGCCGGACAGGGGTCTTCGAATGGTGCTGCGCGGGACCCGGGTGCGGTCCTTGTCCGGCGGCGCTGCCCCTGTGCGGCGTGGGCGCGGGGCGGCAGCGGAAACGGCGGTTCGCGGCATGCCGTTGTGGTGCGGTATCTACCGTAGCGGGTGCCAGTGACATCCGGGGAGAGGCTCACGAGGCTTCGCTCCGCGGGTCCCGGCGGCTGGGCTGGCGCCCGCAGGATAAGGTCGCCGGATCGCCGCTACGCGCCGGGAGTTGTCGTGGACCACCATCTCGAGCCGGGCCAGGTCTACCGGGCATGCGCCCCGGCCGACGGGCCCCCGCGGTACGTTCGGATCCTGGAGCACCACGTGGGTGGTGAGCGGTGCTGGATCGCGGACGCGGCCACCGGTAAACGCGAACGCGACATCTCCGCCGGGCAGTTGCACGAGTATGCAATCACGCGCAACGGCACCGAGCGGCGCAAGGGGTACGTCCACGTCCCCACCCACGACTGGCTCATGGACCTGGTGGATCGGGCGCAGCGCGGCCACCCGAACATCATCGACTCCTCGGCCGTGGACCAGGATGCCCGGCGCGGCGGCATCCTGCTGCTGCGGCCGAAGGTGCCGGTGGAGGCGGTCCGCGCGGTCGCGGCGGCGCTGGAGGCGGCCGGGTGGACCGTGGAGCCGGCTCTCGAGGCCGCCGACGTACTGCGCGTGCGCTTTCAGGGCCAGTCGCTGTGTCCGGCGAGGGACCGCTCGTCGGGCGAGACGTGGTTCTGCGGCCGGGCCCGGGGCCACTCCGGCGACCACCAGGACGATCGGACGGGCGGCGCGTGGGACAACGAGGGGGTACCAGAGCGGATCGCCTGGTGGCTGCCGGGCCGGCCCCTCCCCGGTGGAACGCCGGCCAGTGCCTGACGCCCGCCGGGCGGGTTCTACCCTCGGCGGATGGACAAGAGCACAGGCATACCCGCGGGTGACGGCCCCACCGCCGAGGTGGTGCGCATCGACCTGGAGACGTACTTCGGCTTCCTGCGCGACATCGGCGCCGAGCTGCGGGACCCGATGCTGAGCCGGATGGCCGGGTACGCCTATGGCTACGCCCAGGCGATGTTGGAGAAGGACGACGTGGCGGCGGCCGCCCGGCAACTGGACTGGCTCGTCACCGAGTCCGCCCGGTTCGCCGACGCGGTCGGATACCCAGGGGCACCGCGCGGCCGCTAGCCGGGGCCGCGTCCAGCTCCCCGATCGGGTGAACGGCGCCCCCGACGCGGCGTGCAGCCCGTTATGCTCCGCCTCGGCAAGACGCGCACGCCGCTCGCTGGTACCGGCCGCCCACGCTTCCGGTGCCTCTGGCCAAGGGCTCCCGAGTCCCGCGAACGACCCCCGTACGCCTTGTGCCCGGTGGCCGCGTGGGGGCTGCCAGGAACGAGAACTGCATCATGCCGAAGAACCAGCCGACCGCTGCGGCCAAGGCCCGCCGTATGCAGGACCTGACCGGCACGAAGTACACGAAGGCCCTGCGCGCCGAGCAGAACCGGCCCACCGTTCGGGTACGGCCCGGTGACCACGTCACCTTCCACCACCGCGCCGACGACGGCACCGTCACCGCGGTATACCCCGAGCTCAAGAACGGCTGCCCGGGAATCGACTGGCAGGCGGCTCCTCAGTGGGTCGAGGGGGTGCGGCGCCAGGGCGCCACAACGGGCAACGCCTGGGAACTGTCGTACACCGGCGCGCACGGCTCCTACCTCGCTGACATCGCCACGGTGAACGGTGTGCCGACGGACTACGCCGACCGGTACCCGTCGTACGACCTGCCGAGTTCCGTACCGGAGTCGCCAGCCCCCGGGTTGTCCGTGCCGATGCAGGCGGCCTGGGGCCTCGGCTACTCGGCGGGAGCTCTAGAGGCCGTGGCCGAACTCCTGCCTGTCCCCGCCGCGTTCCACCCCGACGACGCCAAGGCCGGCGCGGCGTCGGCGGCGGACGGAGGCATGGTCTCGGTCATCACCTCCGTGACCCTGCGCTTGGTGGTCGACCCGGCTGTCCTGGCCGATCCGGAGGCGCTGGAGGCGGAGTTGAGGCAGCAGGTCGCCGCCTGCCTCGGGCCCTGGCAGCCGTCCGGGCAAGACGCCGGATAGTCGGCGCCCGCCTCGGCGCGGCTGCCACCTTGAGGACGGTGAACTGGCGGCTCCCGCCAAGCAACTCGCCTGGCTGGTCAACGAGTCGCACTGGTACCAGGCGGCAGCCGACAATCCCGGCGCGCTGCGCCGCGGGGCTGCTGACCCGGTCTAGGGGGCTGCCGGGAGCCGAGTACGCAGTTCGGCGACGGCGGAGTCAATGGCCGCGTGCACGTCGGGGACGAGCGTGAGGACCGCTTCGACGGCTTCGGCGGAGGCCTCCTGGTCGGCCTGGACCGCGGCGAGAGCTTCCAGCTCGGTGAGCGGGGCCAAGTGCTCCCGCCACGCCTTCTGCTTCTCGCCCCAGGCGTACCGGGCGGTGAGCAGTTCCAGCGGGGTCAGCGGCAGCTGTTCGTCGGGCTTGCCGGCCGGGATGAGGAGCCAGGCCAGGCCGCGCTTGTCGACGAGGCCGCAGATCTCCGAGCCGTCCGTGTAGGTGCGGCCGCGGCCCTTGTCGGCGGCTGTGAGCAGGCGTTCCACCATGTCGCTCTCCCGGCCGGGCTTGGGCCGGCCGGGGTTCTTGACCTTCGCGAGGTGCTCCTCCACCCGGCTGGTGGCCCACCACTCGCCGCCTTGCAGGTCCGCTCCGGCAAGGGCCCAGCCGATGGCGCCGAGGGCGTAGGCCTGCGGGGAGTAGCGCCGTTCGTAGCGCACTCCTTCGATGGCTTCCTTGTCGGCGGTGCGGGCCGCGCGGGAGACCTGGGTGACGGTGGGGCCGTCGACCCAGGAGAGCGTCCACTCTGAGCGGCGGTCGTCGTACTCAGCCTCGATCCACTGGTGCTTGGCGTAGTCGAGCCCGAACTGCTCGGACAGGCTGGTGGCCAGCTTGCGGATGCGGGCGGAGCGGTTCTTGGGCGCCATGGCCCGAGGGTATCGGCCGCGGGGGCGGGACAGCCGGGGAAGGGCTGTCCCGCCCGGACGGCTACGGGTGCTCGCCCGCGCCCGGCGCCAGCTCGGGGTCGGCGCCCAGGGTGTGCGTGTGGGAGACGGCACTTTGGACCAGGTCGGCGAACAGGTCCCGTACGGCGTCGGCGGTGAACTGGCCTCGCAGCGCGGCCAGCATGTCCAGGCTCAGGGCGGCGTGCTGCGACTCTTCGGGCAGGCCCGGCCAGTGGGCGTTGAGGTCGGCTGCGGCAGCGCGGTAGGCGTCGGTGATGACGCGCTGGTCCTCGTCGTCCAGTGCCCACGGGCGGCGGGTGGTCACCAGCACCAGCACGGAGACGTTGCGCCAGCCAGGCGGGGCGTCGCCGGGCCGGTTCACCGCGAGACCGGGCGTCCTCAGCAGCGCGTCGGGTGAGCCCGCGGCCGGCGGCATGACGAAGACGTCGCCGCGGGCTGGGTATTCGGTGCCGTCCCGGTTCAGGGTGTGGATGCTGCGGGCGACCAGGGCGGCGAGGAGCTCCTCCATGGTGGCGTCGTCGGCCAGGCCCGGGTCCGGGGCGGTGGGGATGGATGCGTCGAGCAGGAAGGCGACTTGGCCTACGGCCTGCTCCCCGAGATCGATGGCGTTCTCGTCGGCGTGGTCTCCGGCCGCTCGGGCGCGCGGGGCGCCCACATGGTTGCTGCTGTGCCCGGTGAACCAGCTCGCGTACGGCGCCAGGTGTCGGCGGGCCCAAGGGTCGGTGATGCCTTTCCAGCCGGACTCGTCGACGAGCGGTCCCAGCGTCCAGGCGAGCGTCTCCGCGACTTCGACGACCGTCTCGCCGGTCACCCAGCGGATCAGGATCGTAGCGACCACCTCGAGGGCGGCGGCGTCCACCGACGTCGAGGGGGCCTCCGGGCCGCCCAGGAGCAGGTCGAGGACGATCGCGGACTCCGTGGAGCCGGGGCGTCCGGCCACCACGTCCTCGATCCGGCCGGTGGCCTGTTCGCAGGCCGCCGCAGCGTCGAACAGTGCGGCAACGAGCGTGGCGGCCGCCTTCGGGCCGGCCTGGTTCAAGGCCTGGCGGATGGCGGCGGTGTCGCCGTCGGCGGGGAGGCCGATGTGCCGGACCGGGCCGTACTCCTCGACGATCTGCTCGTACGTGCGGGTCTCGCTGTAGTGCAGGGCCCGGGTGCCGTAGGCGTTGGTCTCCCCGGAGTTGAGGTACCAGCTCGCACCGTGGGCGTCGACCAGGCGAACCGGGTACGAGGGCTTCTGCCCGGTCGTGTCGACCTGGCGGACTGCGCGGGTGCGGAAAGCGCCGGTCTCCTGCATCGCGGCGCGGGCGGCCCGGTCGCGGGCGCGGTTCTTCGACATCAGCTTCACTCCATGCTGGTACGCCCCACGCGCGTACCGCTCAGAGCGGACGCCGGTTGTTCGCACGATGCGTCAGAGACGACTTGCCGGAGATGGGGGCCTGGCGTGGGCCTGTGGTCCCCTCGCGGATACCGGGCGGTCGTGCACCGCCGGTATCACCATAACGCGCCGCCCCATAGCACCCGCCGCACGTGCCCGACGTCATGAGCGGCGGGGCCTGGCGGAACCGGCGTGCGTCACCCTCTGGGTTCGAGCAGCTGCCCTGGCTTGGTCTCCTCGATCTCCACGTCAGTGCACTTGGCTGCCACAAGTTCGGCCTTCCGGTCCTCGGCGCTCGTCTTGTCGTAGCTGACCGCGGAGGCGCGCGGTGTACCGCCGATGTCGGTCCAGCGGATTCCATAGTTCTGCATCTTGATCGCCATGCGTGCATTGTCGCTGGCTGGTCTGACAGCGGGCGTCAGGGTGCCATCGCTACGCCGGGGAGCTGCTCCTGCTCCACCGTGAACGGCTGCGGGGTGGGAGCGGAATGGAGGCCGCGGCGGCATTCCGGCCCTAGGCCCCAGCGGCGGGACTCCGTGTCGCGCAGAGGATGGCCGCATTGGCGGCAACGCACCACCGGCCGGTACCGGGTGACGGGTACCGGCAAGGCGGTCTGGGCGTCGTCGGCCGGACTGCTCACTGTTGGCCCGCGGGTCGCGCGGGTCGGGCCGCTGCGGTGCAGGCGGCGATGATCACGGCGTCCGGGCAGTCGCTGGGGAACTCCACGGTCCAGCCGTCGGACGACAGGCTGGAGTCGTTGGCATCGTTGACGAGGGCCCAGGTCGCGCCGTTCTTCCTCAACAGCTCGAGGGGGTTGTCCGGGTCGCCTTCCCAGCCGTCGGCTTCGAGGGCTTCGGTGATATCGAGGCGGGTCGTCCAGGTGTCGTCCATATCGGGGGCTCCTTCAGTCAGTTGGCGGAGGATTCGGGGCGAGCGGCGCGCAGGCCGCTGTGATCGTCGCGCCACGTGCAGGTGTGCAGGCCGGCAGCGCGCTGTCGGTCGAACATTGCGGCGATCCAGACCTGGTCGGGGGCATAGAGGGCGAGGTCGGCCCAGGCCCGGGCGTTGAGGCGGAACGGGTCGCGGGGGTCTCCGCAATCGCAGGGGCAGTTGGGGATCGGGTCGCGCAGGACATCGACGCCGTGGCACCGGTGGTGATGGTGCCGGGCACACGGTGCGCAGGCGTCACGCGGGATGAGGAAGGTGCGGACCCAGCGGGGCAGCTCGTTCTGCGGCTCCTGCCGGGAGACTGTCCGGGCGGGCCGGCTCGGGCCGCGGCGCCGGCGCTCGGCGAGGTCGTCGGTCACCGAAGGGCCCCTTGGTCGGGCTCGACCAGGAGGGTGCCGTCCAGGGCGGCCAGGCGCAGCCGGGCCCGGGGCGGGACCTGCTCGACACCCGGGGTGGGCCAGTCGTCCGCGCTGATGCCGTAGACCGGGGGCTCCCACGTCGGGCTGTCGAGGCGGTGGCGATAGGTGGTAAGCCAGTCGGAGTCGAAGTACACCGGCAACAGCCCACCGCGGTTGGGCACCGGCTGCGGTGCGCGGGAATTGGGCTCGCGTAGCTGCTCGCGGACCCGCGCCAGGTGGTCGAGGTGCCGCTTGCAGAACCAGCGGTATTTGTGCCAGCCGGTGCCCGGCCGCTTCTCGAGCGCGTAGTGCTCCCAGTCGGCGAGGTTGCCACAGATGCCGCGCACGTTGCGGAAGTCGTCGGGGCCGTCCGGGTGCGGGCGCAGCCGCGGCGCCTCGCAGACCCGGTGCTCGCGGTCCTTGCTGCTTACGTAGCGGGGGGCGTCGCCGGCGATCGCCTCGTCCAGCCGCCAGCGACGGCCGGTTCGCGTGGCGCCCATCGCTTTGCGAGCGGTGGACCAGACGGCGTGGACGTCCCGATCGGCCTCGGAGTGGGCGACCATCGTGGCGTAGCCGAAGGCCAGGAGCATCTCGCGGGCGAGCGGGGTGGCGCGCTGATCGCCGTAGACCTGCCGGGCGAAGTCGGCGAAGGTCTCGCCCCCGCCGCCCTTGCCCTTGGTCCGGTGCCGCTCGCCCGGCGCGGGCTGGCCGGCGTGCGCGAGGTGAAGGGCTGCTCCCATGGTCGTCCTCAACTCCTGTTCAGCGGGGCGGGTCAGCGGCCGGCCCGGCGATGGGCGTCGGCCAGGATCGTGGCCGCGTCGGGGTGGTTCTCGACGGCGGCGCGTAGCGCGGTCCACCAGGTTTCGGCGTACTCCTGGGCGACCGCCCGCTCGCGCACCTTCTTCTCCAGGCGAGCGAGGCGGGCACCTAGCTTGTCGCAGGTGCACTCGGCCTCCGGGTCCTGCACGCGGGCCATGCAGCCGGGCATGAGGGCCAGGTCACCGTCCGGGTCGGTCCACCAGTAGCACCCGGCCGGGACGGTGTCCGGGGTGACCGCGACGGAGGCGTCGCGGTCACCGAGCGCGGCCTGGCCGGCGTTCACCCGGCCCGCCGCGCGACGAGGGCCAGACGCCGGGTCCACTCCCGGGCGGCCTGGTCGGGAGCGATGCCGTCGTGGGCGCGGCGCACCAGCCAGAGGTCGCGTCGTTCGGCCATCTCTGGTCCGGCGGCGGGGGTTCCGTATCCGGCGTCAACGAGCTGCTGCCAGGTGTCCGGGGGCAGCGAGGAGCGGCAGCCCCGGCACAGCGGGCGGCCGACGATGGGGTGGAGGGGCATGCTGCTGCAGCCGGTGTCGCGGTGCGGCTCATCGCACCAGGTGGTGGTGGAGCACTGGCAGGCGAAGCAGGCCGTCGCGGCGGTGGGGCGTACGGAGCGCTTCCGCAGGACCGCGCGGTAGAGCGGTGCGGCTGGCCACCGGTAAGCGCAGGCCCGGCAGGAGTGGTGGGGCGCGCCGGTGCGGCGCCCCGGGCCCCAGCCCCAGTTGGTGGATCGGCTGGCCCGGTCGCAGCGCGGGCACTGTTCGAGGACCGCTGCTTCCTCGCGCTCCAGCCACTCGTGGTCGATCCAGGTGACCGGCTGGGCGCCGGGCTGCTCGGCCGTCGCGTCCTCGACGATCCAGGGGTACTCCCCGGTGGAGCACTCCTCGGCCCGCCCCCAGGTGCGCTCGACGCCGTTGGCGAGCAGGCCGAGTAGTTGCCCGCCGGGGAGGATGCGGTTGCCGATGCTGCGGTGGTAGGCGCTGAGCGCTGCCAGTACCTGCTGGTCGTCCGGGTGCCCGAGGGCCAGGAGCCGCTCGCCCTCCTCGCCGATCTCAATGAGGGCGACGCCGTGGTGCGTGCTGAAGCCGTGCGTGGCGACGGTGAGCGGCGCGATCGGGGTCGTGGTCGTCATGGCTTATCAGTCTCCTGTGCTGCTGAGGGCGGCCGGTTCAGCGTTCGGTGTGCTCGGGCTCCAGATGGTGGCCGGGGCGTGGCCGGGGCCGACACGGTCGGCCCACAGCCGTCCGCAGTCGCAGCGCACCCCCTTCTGGGTGGCCCGCCGCTGTTCGGCGGTGCCGGGCGGCCGGCCGGTGCTGCGCCAGGGCGCGAGCAGGGCGACGACGCTGGCGAGGGCCTGCTGGATCTGCTCGTGGTCGGGGTCGTACGCCGTGGCCCACTCACCGTGCTCGTCGTGGAGCAGGCCGCGGCCGTCATCGGTGTAGAGGTGCTCGGTGGGGCCGTTGCGCAGCGCGGACTCGGCGCGCGAGAGCACGGTGCGTGCCTCGGTGAGCGCTGCGGAGGACTCCCGGCCCCGCGAGGGAGTGGCGGTCCGCCTGTGCCCGAGGGCCGCGGCCGTCACCGGGGCCCAGTCGAGGTCGGTGCGGGTCAGGGGGACATCGGGGCGGTCCTCCCAGGGGTGTGCGCCGGTCTCCGGGCTGAGCAGCGCGTGACGCAGGCACTCGCCGCACACGCCGCGGACGGAGCACTCCCAGGGGGTGCCCTCGCCAGCCGGGCGCTGCTCGTCCTCGGCCGTCTTCTCGTGGAGGGTGGCGTGGCGCCAGGACGCCTCGAGCAGCAGGCGGGGCCAGTTGACGGCGGCGGTGATGCGTTCAAGGACGGCGGCCATCGCATCCTCGAGCTGGTAGTACAGGTTGGTGGGCATGGTCTGGCATTCGCCGGTCCGGCCGTCCCAGACCTGGGGACCGACGACCCCTTCGGTGAGGACGCGGACGGCGGCGAGCTGGTTGGGCACGGTTCTCCTGGTGTTTGAAGGCCGCAGCCCGGTGTGGGCTGCGGCTGGGTGGGGCGCATCGCCCTGTGCGTTGGCGGAGGGTCAGGCGAAGGCGGGCTGGGGGCTTTCGAGCGCGGTGCCGAGCAGCAGGGCGCGGACTTCCTTCTCGTACTCGCCGTTGCGGATCCGGTCGAAGAGCAGCTGCCCGGCGGCCAGGCAGCGGGCGCGCAGGCGGATCGCGTCGGCGGCCTCTTCCGTGGCGGCGCCGACGGCCTGGTCGACGGCGGAGACTGCTAGCCGGTCGGCGGTCGCCAGGGCGGCTTCGCGCCGGGAGTACTGCGCCCTGAAGAACGCCCACCAGTCCAGGGCGCGGGTGTCGGTGACCCGCTTGTTCCAGGGGGCGTACGTACGGCGGGTGCGTTCGGGGTTGGCGGCCCACTCCTCGGCCCACTGCCGGGCTAGGTCGGGCAGTTGGGCGAGGGTGGCGAGCGCCTGCTTGCCGCGGTGTCCGAAGGCGTGCCACGGCTCGGCCTCCTCGACCACGCGCAGCCGGTGGCACAGCACCCAGTACGGGTAGTGCTTGCCGCCCCAGTTGCCGGTCGCTCCGAGTGGCTCGACGATCCACAGCCGGGCCGGCCACTCGACGCGCTCGAGGAGTTCCCCGGGGCGGGTGTAGGTCCGGAAGTAGCTGAAGGGCGTCTCGTCGTACCAGGGTCTGCCGGGGGTGGGGTGGTCGACGGTGCCGCCGAGGTGGGCGGCGATGTTGACGGTCGGGATGGGGTCGCCGGTCCACCCGGCGTACTCGGCGGGCAGGCCGGTGGTGGGCGGGACGGTGCCGTCGGGCCGGGTGGCCAGGTAGTGGATGGTCGGTCGGGTGCTCACATGTCCTCCTGGAACAGGTCGAGTTGCTCGGTGAGGGGCGGAGCGTCGCGGGGTGCGGGAGGGAGCTGGTGGCAGTGGCAGTTGCAGCGGGTCCAGCAGCGGCGGTCGGCGAGGTAGACGGTGGCCTGCCCGCGGTTGAGGCCGCAGGCTCCGTGGCAGGGGCTGCCACCGAAGGTCTGGATCACGGTCTCGGGCTCCCGGCCCCACCAGGCGACCCACTGGTCGTGGCCGCACTCGGTGTGCCGTCGGTGGTCGCAGGCGTTGGAGAGACCCTGGCACGGGCACTCGTGCCAGGCCGGTGGGATCTGCTTCGGCGCCAGGACGTGGGCTCGTACCCAGGCGGCGGCCGTATCGGGCATCGGCGGCCGGGGGCCAAGGGCGGCCGTGGTCACGCGGCGTCCTTCAGGTGCACGAGCGGGGTCTCGCCGCGGCGGGCCCGCGAGCGGTCGACCCGGCGGCGGGCGAGCTGGACGTAGCGCACGGTCTCGGCGGGGGCCGCGTTGGCCCACTGGATGAGGACCTCGGCGTGGCAGCGCAGACCGCGCTTGCACGGGCAGATCAGGTCCCGGCCGCGCAGCTCCCCGAGACGGTCCAGGACACGGTCCCGGAGCAGGTCGTGCTCGGCGTCGTCGAGGTAGGTGCGGTCACCGGCGAGCCACTTGCGGTACAGGTCGACGACTGCTTCGTGGGCGGCAACCTGGTCGCCGGGCTCAGCCAGCTTCAGGTCGTAGGCCCACTGGAGCCGGAAGGGGTTCCCCCAGTCCTTGGTGGTGCGATCGACGATGATGCCGTCCCCGCGGCGCCAGCCCTCGGTGCGCTCGCGGACCCGGCGTACGGGCAGGGCGGTTGTGCTCAACGGGGCCTCCGTCTCGGGGTGCGGGGTGCTGGCCGGCGGTGCGGCCGTGAAATTGGGGCTATGCGCTGAAATGAAGATCCGTTACGCTGGCCGCGTCGTCGCGGCATGCGCACCGTGAGGACGCGGCGAGCGTGACGGAGCCCAATGTGCCGACGCTCAGGGGCGGTCGGTGGCCCGGGCGATGAGGTCGCCGACGTGCAGGACGGCGGCCGTCAGCCCGTTGATCGCGGTGACGATGGCCTCCACCTCGTGGTTGTTCAACACGTCGGGCCGCAGGCTGTCGATGGAGTGCAGCGCCTCGGTGGCGAGGTGCCGCGCGGGGGCCGGGGCCTTGGGGGTCTCGTACCGGGCGGCGACGATGTCCCCGAGCGTGTTCAGCAGGCGGACCCGCCCGAAGCTCGGGATGTGATCCTCCCAGTCGGCGGTGTGCAGCTCGATCTGCCGGTTGGTCTCGTCCCACAGGGCGCGTACCTCGTAGGCACCTTCGTCGTAGTCGGCCTCGAGGAGGACGGCGCCCACCAGGTTGCCGCGCTCGTCGAGGTGGGCGAGCTTCAGCGCCTCGACTCCGAGGGCGTCGAGTTGGTCGTTGATGTTCCGGACGAGCTGCTGACGGTGCATGATCGTACGAGCACCCTCGTCGACCTTCTCCTGCTCATAGGCCGCTTGGGCCTGGGCGAGCCAGGCGGGGACGGAGGGTGCGGTGGTGGAGTCGGACATCTGACTTCCTCGCGGGTCGTGGTGAAGCGGACATGCGCACCATAGTCGAAACCCGTTGCTTACGTATAGGGTTTTGGTTATCGTGGGGCCGCCGGGTCGGTTGATGCAGCACGCACCAACGGGACTCCCGGCACGGTTCTGCGAAAGTGAGGACGCATGTTGCACACCGCTGCGCCGGCCAAGGACCGGCGCGGTCCGCCATCGAGAGGATCCGCCGCCGTGGCTGAAGAACAGCCCCCTGTCATCCGCCTGACCGGGCAGACCCCGTACGAGGTCACCACCGAGGGCCCAGTCGCCAAGCTCACGTCCGACTTCGGCGTGCTCGAGGGCGACGCCGAAGCTCTTGGCAACCTCGCCAAGGCCGCCGGCCGCGCGGTATGGGCGCTGCGTGACAGCAGCAACGACCTGCCGACCCGGCCGCTGTACATCCCGTCCGAGGTCAAGGACGCTGCGGAGAAGAAGGCCAGCGCCGAGCACCGCAGCCTGGCCGCCGTGATGCGCGAGGGCTTCACCCAGTACATGGCCGGCCAGCTCGAGCCGGTCAAGCCGACACGTGCACCGCGCAAGGCACCCGGCGAGAAGCCCGTGAAGTCGGTGCCGTCCACCAGCATCCGCATGGCCGACGACGAGTGGAAGCCGATCGAGGACCGCTGCAAGGCGGACAAGGAGCGGCTGAAGTTCCTGGTGAACCCGAGCCGGGTCATCACCCAGTACCTGCGCGACGACTACGTGGGCGGCAAGCCGAGCCAGGAGTAACGCAACTCCGCGCGGGAGCCCCGCAGGCCGGAAGCCGACACCGGCCAGGCCCCGCGCACAGGACAACCACATAGGAGACCCACCTCATGGCGACCGCCGCCGAGGCCCCCGCATCCGCGGGCGGCCTGGTTCAGCACACCCAATTCCAGTTCGCAGCCGCCACGAAGGAAGCCCGCCCCGTACGCGCGCTCCTCGACGGCCCGCCCGGTTCCGACCGACTGATCTCCGCCCTGCGGATGGCCTCCGCCCTGGGCGACACCATCGCCGTCATCGACACAGAGCGCGGCCGGTCCCGGCAGTACGCCGACGCCATCGACCAGGGCTTCGACGTCGCGGAGTTGACCGCCTTCAAACCCCAGGACCTGTGCCTGGCCCTGTATGAGGCAGCCGCATACGACGTCGTCGTCATCTCCACCTGGAGCAGCTTCTGGAGCGGGCCCGAGGGCGTACGCGACCAGGTCGCTCAGCGCAGCGGCAAGGGCAGCCGAGACGCCGGATGGGACGAAGTCCGCCCGGTAGAGCGCCAGATGATCGAGACCGTTCACTGCCACCCCGGCCACGTCATCGGCGTCATGCGCAACCGCCTGGACGTGGTCCTCGCCACCGATTCCAGCGGACGCACGGTACCCACCCGGGTGAGCCTGCGCGCCGACCAGCGCGACGGGCTCGAGTACGAGGTCGACTTCGCCGCCTCCATGCTGCCCACCCGCGAGATGGCCGTCACCAGGTCGGCCGCCCCCACCCTCGCCGGAGAGGTCCTCACCGACGCCGCCGCCGTCGGGGCCGAACTGCGCAAGTGGGCCGAGGACGGCGTCGACCGGGCACCGAAGGCCGAGTTCCTGCGCCGGGCCTACGACGGCGAGGCCACCTACGAGTCCCTGTCCCAACTGGCCGAGGACATCCAGCGGTGCCGCGCCGGCGGCATGGCCGCCCTCGACCGGCAGGGCAGGCTCACCACGCTCGGCGAGGTGGTGTCCTTGCGGCTGCGCATCGCCCGGCAGCGCACCCAGCAGACCGGACAGGGGGCAGCAGCATGACCCTCGTGCGCACCTGCGGATACGCCAAGTACACGGACGAACAGGGCCAGGTGGCGGCCTGATGCCGTACGTGACCTGGAGCGACCAGTTCGGCGGAGGCGGCGGTGCGGCCTCGGGCCTCGAGCAGGTCCCCGGCACGGTCGTCGTGCAGGCCGGCAACCACGCGGCGCACTGCGTAGCGACCTACCGGGCCAACCACCCCGGCACCAGCGTGCACCTCGCCGACCTCTCGCAGGTCGTCCCGGCGGCCTGGCCCCGCACCCACGCCCTGTGGTCCTCGCCCGAGTGCACGTTCCACACCGTGGCGCAGGGCCGTCGGCGCGCGCAGGGCGAGTTCGTCGACGGCCTGTTCTCTTCCACCGGGACCGACGAGACCGCCATCCGTTCGAGGGCGACCATGCACTGCGTCCCGCGGTTCGCAGAGCACCACCAGTACCTGTTCATCGTCGTCGAGAACGTGGTCGAAGCGCGCTGGTGGGGGCCCGCGCACAACCGCGGGGCCGCGTTCGACGCCTGGCTCACCCAGCTCCGTGCGTGGGGCTACCTGCACCAGCTGGTGTTCCGGAACTCCGCGCACGCCGCCGCCTACGGGCCAGCCGCACACACCAGCCGCGACCGGATGTACGTGGTGCTCTGGCACGAGTCGGTCGGCCGCACTCCGAACTTCGACAAGTGGCTGCGGCCGCTCGTGGACTGCGTACGGCACGGCCGGGTCCAGGCGTTGCAGGCGTTCAAGCTCACCGACTCCTGCTCGCCGACCCGGCCGTGGGGCAAGTACCGCTCGCAGTACACCTGGCGCTGCCCGCACCGGGCCTGCGCCACCGTGGCCCTGGAGCCCGCCGCGCTGCGCCCGGTCTCCGAGATCCTCGACCCCGCCAACCCCGGCCCGCTCATCGGCGACCGCTACCTCGAGCCGCGCCGGGCCCGGACCTGGCAGAAGATCCAGGACGGCCACCGCCTCTACGGCGGGGCGCCGTTCATCGCCGAGCTCCGCGGCGGCGGCTCAACCCACCGGGCCGCCAGCCTCCCGCTGTCGACGCTGACCGCTGGCGGCAACCACCACCTGTGGGTGCACGGCACCGCCGCCGACGTCCGCGACCGGCACGCCCGGCTGCTGACGATCGACGAACGCAAGGTCGCCATGAGCTTCCCCGGCTCCTACGAGCTGGTCGCCACCGCCGACAAGGCCTCGGACCGCGACAAGCAGCGGATCTCCATGATCGGCATGGCGGTCACCCCCAACATCGCCCGCGACCTCGGCGCGATGGCCCTCGAATTCATCACCGGCCAGGACACCGAACCCCTCGGGCTGGCGGCATGACCGCCGCCCGCCGCTGGCACCTGGCCCCGACCGCGCCGTGGATGGAGGTGAACTCCCATGCGCATCCGCTGGATCGCCGCAATCACGCTGACCGGCGCCGCCGCTCTGTGGTGGCACCACCGCCAGGTCGACCAGGCCCTGGCCGGCGAGCGGCTGGACCGGGTCCTCGAGCGGGCCATGCACCGCCGGACCCGAGCCGAGCTGGCCGCGGCGCTTGTCGTCGCCGACGCCACCAACATCATCAACCGGGCGCAGGCCCGCGAGGAGTGAGGATCTCCATGTTCAATCCCGACCAGACCACGGCCCTCGCCGCTCTCGAAGCCCATCCCAACTGGCCGTCGCGCTCCTGCGCGGAGACGGGCCTCCTCGGCGCCCCCGTGGTCGACCCCGACCTCTTCCACCGGCCCGGCGCCGTCAACGAAGAGATGGCCAAGGCCGTCTGCTCCGGCTGCCCGCTCCTGCTGGCGTGCCGCGCCTACGCACTGGGCGGTGGCGGATGGTGGGAGGCGGAGGGTGTGTGGGGCGGCATGACCGCCGACGAGCGGCGCGCCGAGCGCCGGGCGGCCCGTAAGCGGCGGACCCGGCTCGCGCAGCAGGGCGACCGCCGGCCGGAGCCGGTGAAGAACTGGGAACCCTCACCCGCCCAGGCACAGCTCCTGCAGGCCCTCGGTGAGCAGCCGGACCTGCGTGCCGCTGCGGAGGCAATGGACCGCCCCTTCCCCAACATCCGATGGGTGTACGCCCAGATGTGCGAGCAGCTCGGGTTCCACCCCGACGACCTGACGGTGTCCGCCCTCCTGGAGACCGCGGCGGCGCGGACCTCCCGGCAGGCGCCCGGGGCCCCTCAGCTGGGAGAGGCAGCATGACCACCGTCCTCCTGCACCTGCAGGCGCGGCCAGCCCACGCGCGGCCAGCCCACGCGCGGCCGCGCCCGCAGCCCGCCGCGCCGGCCCGGCGCGGCCGGGGTCGCCCGCCTGCCCTGACCAGCTCCGAGCGCATCGAGCAGCTCCTCGTCGACATACGCACGGGCGCCACGGTCGCCGAGGCCGCCGCGGCGATCGGCCTGTCCCGCACCCCGGTCTACAACTTGCGACGCAACGACCCGCTGTTCGCAGCGGCCCTGACGCAGGCTCAGGCCGCCGGCCGGGCGGCCCGGCGGGCAGGCGGCCCCGAGCTCCAGATCGACCAGCACGGCACCGAGTCCAGCTACACCAAGCGCAACTGCTCGTGCGACGCCTGCCGGACCGCCGGTACCCGGGCCCGCGCCCGACGCCGTGCCGACAGCACCGACACCCCCAACTTCCCTGCTGCAAAAGCGGCCTGACCAGGAGAAACATCAGCCATGCCCAAGAACATCAATCCGACACGCCCCGTGGGAGTGAAGATGGTCGCATTGCGCCCGGTCGCAGAGGTAGGCTCAGCCCTGGCCATATTTGGGAACCACGGTTCCGCTGGCCGCACCAGTCCGAAAACGCTAATGGCCCCCGCCACCCCCGGAGTCGAAGCCGGGGTAACGAGGGCCGAGCGCCGAGACCGTAGTTGGGACGGCCGAGGCATGAACGATGGTACCCGTGCACCCGGTGCACGGGACAACGGGACCCACCCGGGCGGCGCTCAGGCGCCACGCCCGCCGGTGGGTCTCGGCTTGCCTCGGACGGTTCCGCTCGTTCCCCTCCGCATCGCGCGCACCGTTACCGGCGTCGTCTCGCAGCGCAAGAGGGATGGCCAGTTCCTCCCCCGGAGGGGGGCTGGCATGACGTAGGTGTCCTGCGGCGGAGTGATTGGGCCCCAATCAGAGACCCTCCGCCGGCCGCTGCTCGCGGTCGAGTTGATTGCCCGTCAACCCGGTCCTCGGCACTGCGGCCCACTTCCACGGTGGTTCATCAGGTTGCCCGCCTGACTACCCACTAGGGCCCGACGTCCGGTCGCTACTCGGCCGTTGGGACTTTCACCGCCCGTACCAGGGGCGGAGTTACCGCTCATCACCAACCTTCAAAGGCACCGATCCGGGGGCTTTTCACCACCCGCTTCGGGCTTTCAAAGGCACTTGAGTCCCCCGTAGGGGCCTCTTTGTGCCGTCTTCCAGAGAGGACGACGAGCCCATCATGCAGCACAGTGCTGCCGTTTGTCAGCTTGACCCTGCCCAGAAGGGTGGTGTCGACGCCTTCACCACCCCTCCGGGCGACACCGCGGGGGCCGATCTCCCCGCCACCGGACCGGACTCTGCGACGCGCTTCGAGCTCGTCCGCGGCCAGGCCCAGGACGTCCTGCACACCGCGTCCCGACGGTGCGAGCCCCGCGACTGGCTGGTCGCACTCAACTGGATGATCTTCGAGGCGCAGCTGCACCCGAAGGCCAACCGGACGACCGCGCGTGTCGCGATGGACCTCTCCTCCCGCATGGACTACCGCCGGGGCATCGTGCTGTACCGCCTCGTGGAGACCGCGTCGACGCTCGAGCTGGACGTGGCCACGGTCAAGCGCCACGTCTCCTACCTCCGCGAGATGGGCGCCCTGGTCTGGCTGCAACACGGCTCCAAGCGCAACCTGCGACTGCCGGGCCGCAAGTACACCGCGACCGCCACCGTGTATGGCGCGGTCGTGCCGCCGGCCTACGACGCCGCGAGGGGGCACCGGCTGCGCGGCGAGGGCTACGAGGCGAAGGTCATCGGCCGTACGGAGGCGGCCCGGAAGCAGGCTGTGGACAACGGTGTGGATAACTCGCGGCAGAAGACGGCCGGAAGGCGCCTTGCGCCCCCTTCTCGGGGTGGTCCCCACAACGTACCTGCAGCTGAAGTGAGTGGGATTGGTAAAGCTACGCGCAGCGCGCGGGCTGCCAAGATCACTCCGCCGAAGAAGAGCACCCTGGGCCACACCGTGACGGCCCGCCTGTACCAGGCCGCCGACCGGCTCGCTCGGATCCTGCGACCGCTGCACACCTGGACCCAGCGAGCGCGTATCAGCGAGCTGTCCTGGGTGCTGGTCGACAAGCTGGCAGAAGGGGCGACCGAGGAACAGGTCGACATCTGGCTGCGGGAGATTTCGCCCTCCGTGACCGCCGGCCTGGACTGGCGCCCGTCCCGGCCGCACGCCTACATCGCCAGCCAGCTCCTCCAGGAGCGCGAACTGCGCCTGGCAGACGAGGAGCGGCAGCGCGACTGGGACGCAGCGACGCGGCCAAACGCTGACTTCGCAACCGCCGTCCAGGAAAGCCGTACCCGGCAGGCCAGCGGCGAGGAAGTCGCGGACTTCGGCGGTCTTGAGGGCCTGGACCACGAGACCCGGGCCCGTATGCGGGCCGAGGCGTGGTCGGCCTACAAGTACGCCAAGGACCCGGGCCTGGTGCTGACGACGTACGAGCTGCTCGGCCCGACCGCGGCCGCCGGCCTCTACGGCCAAGAGCTGGTCAGCAAGTGCATCACCCTCCACGCGCACGCCAACAACCCCAACCTGCAACTGCACTGAGTACCCGTCAGGAGAGCCACCATGTCCGATCTGCACCCCACGGCCAGCTCGATAACGGACCCGCAGCTCGACTCGCTCCTCACCGAACTCGGCCGCCTGCGAACCGCCGTGCAGCTGCACGCCCCGCGCCGTACGCGCGGCAAGCGCGCTGTCTGCCAGACCTGCCAGGGCAAGGCATGGCCGTGCCCGACCGCGCGTGCTGCGGCCCGGCCTCGCACTGGTACGGAGGCAGCGTGACGATGGACGAACCCGCGGCCAGCGGAGCGGACTTGGCGCGGATCGTGCTGCGGCAGGCGATGGAGAGCGCGCGGAGCAGGGGAGCCTCGGCCGCCAGGCCGAAGCGGTCTGTGCGCCGGGGCCGCGGCGACGGCCGCGACCCTCTGGCGCTCGGCGCAGTGATGCAGCGGCTCCTCGTGGACAACGGGTGGCAGCAGGCAGCGGAAGGCGGCACCCTCATCACACGGTGGCCGGGCATCGTCGGCGAGGACCGCGCGCAGCACTGGAAGGCCGTGCACTTCGACGAGACCACCGGGACCCTGACCGTTCTGTGCGACTCCGACTCCTGGTCGCGGATGCTGTCCCTGGTGTCCCGGCAGCTCATTGCCGAGGCTAACGAGAAGGTTCCGGGCGCCAAGCTGCAGAGCATCCAAGTGCGCAAGGACCTGCACCGGGCGACGCCGTCCGCCGATACGCTGCCGGCCGCCCCCTCCCCCGCCCGCCCTGCCCGGACCCGGCTCCCCGGATCCGATCCCTCACCGTCGTACGTCGGCGCCCGCGACCAGCTCCGTACGGCAAGGTCCGCCCGAGACGCCGTGATGCCGGAGCTGCATGAAGAACGGGGCCCCGTACGCATCCAGGGCAACCCCGGCGACCTCGCCGAGGCCCGGTACTACCGCGAAGCGCTCGAGGAGGAAGCCGCCCGCTCCACCGACGTTCACTACCGCGCCTTGCTGCGGGCACGGCAAGACCGAGAAAAGTCGAAGACCTCCCCAACAACCACCCATCGCGCCTCCGGCGCGGCCTGACCCGAGGAGCCCTCTATGCAGAATTCATCCGCCCAGACGCAGCGGCAGTCCAGAGTGATTGGGCACCAATCACACGGGCCGCTCTCCTACCCCCGGCCTGCCATCCCGGCCATGGTCTTCCTGGAGCCGCAGTACGAGATCCCGAGCCCCCTCACTGACGAGTCGTCCGCGGCGGATGAGAGCGCCGACAGATCAGGCGGTGCAGCCTTCGACGTCGAGTGATTGGTGCCCAATCACTCGACGCGCCAGCTGGTACGACACACTAGTGCGCGATACCAGCCTCCTCGCCCTGCCGAGTGCCTCGCCGCGATTGGGCACCAATCATCCGTGGCCGCCGTGAGGACCGAGACGGGCAGGTCACGTGTCGGATACCGGAGTTGGCCGCAGAGACGCTCCGGACCAGGCAGACTGTCGCCATCCCCTCCGCCCACCAGTGATTGGTCCCCAATCACTGAGGACCCGCCCCGCCCGACGGCCGGCCGGTGAGGCACCGGGGCCTTTCTCCCCAAATACGTACAGACGGCGCCCTCATAGCGGACGCCGCCCCCTAACCGGCGGGACGCCGCCGGATAAGCTCACCCGCAGAGACCCATCACGTAGGCACCATCTACCCGGAGACCCCATGGCCGGAATGCCCCAAAACCTCTCGCTTGGCGACACAAGAGCTGCCGCCAGCCAACAGAGGCTGTTCAGCCAGGGAGCTGCCGAACTCCCTGTCGCCGACCTCTTGCCCAGCCCCGAAAATGGTCGTAAGCGCCTGCGGGGCCTAGATAACCTCGCCGCCAGCTTCGACGACGACGGCGTGGTCCAGGCCCTCACCGTGGTTACTGCGGCGGCTTACATCGCGCACTATCCCGCGCACCGTGAACACGTTGAGAAGTCCGGCAAGCCCTACGTCGTCATCCACGGCCACCGCCGACTGGCCGCCGCGCAGAAGAAGGGCCTGGAAAAGGTCCCGGTCGCCCTGCGGAAGACCGTCGCCGAGAACGGTTCCCTGCGCCTGTCGGCGATCAAAGAGAACAAAATGCGCATGGAACTCGACCCGATCGAAGAGGGCAGGGAGTACCAGAGGGCCATCGACGAACTAGGCATCTCTCAGCGGGAGCTGGCCCGGCGGATCGGGAACATCTCACAGACCGCGGTGTCCCACAAGATCAAGTTGGCGAAGCTGATCGAGCCGCTGCAGAACGCTGTCGTCGATCAGTGGTGTAAGACCGAGAAACTCCCGATGGAATTCGGGGGTGAACTCCTCGTAACGGTGCAGGACGGTGCCACTGTTCTGGCCAGCCTTCGCGAGGACCTGCAGCAGGAGTTCGCCGACGGGAAGCTGACGCTCGACGAAGCCCGGGCCATCGTCAAGGACGCCAAGGACCCGGCGGCGCAGCGGCGACCTGACCCGGCGCCGAAGCCCGAGCCGCCGGCCCCCGCGGAGAACAGCGAGCCGCCAGCCACCGCGGAGAACAGCCCGGTACCCGAGCAGCGCGGCCCGAAGCCCGGCGCCCCTGACGGGCCGCCACCAGAGGATCCTCTCCCGCCGGTCCCGCCGGTCCCGCCTACTCCGCCAGCCGGGTCGACCCCCGAGGCCAACGGCGGCGCCCCGTCCGGAGCTGCACCGACTAACGCGCCCGCTCAGCCGAGCGGCGAGAGCTCCGCTGGTGACCTCGTCGTCATCGAGGTGACCACGGTCAAGGAGATCTACAGCGGTCTCAAGGCGCGCTTGTCGGCCGAGGAGTTCACCGAACTGCAAGAGCTCTTCCTGATGGACTGAGGACACCTCACCCATTCGCCAGTCGCTCCGCCGTGATATCGGCGGGGCGACTGGCTTTTGTAGTGCCGGAGGCGATAACGTGCCCCAGCATTCTCCTGCCGTGCCTGCCGCGCCTCTCCGCGCTGGCCCCGTGCACGCGGTGATTGGGCACCAATCACTCCCCCGACGCCCCAGCCAGCGAACTCTCTACGGCACCGGCGGTCCCCACGGCAGGCTCCCGTACTCACCAGCCCCAGCGCACGCCCGGGCTATGCCCAGCGGTTCCCACCGATCGCCGGTCCGCGCGCGTGTTCACGAGGCCAGCACTGTGGAGACCTCATGGCACCTCAGCTTGAAACGATCCCGCGCATCATCTCGATGACCAACCAGGTCGGCGGCTCTGGCAAGAGCACCTCCGGCGTCACTATCGGCGCCATCTGCGCGGAGTGGGGCTATAGGACGCTCGTTGTCGACGGCGACGACCAGTGCGATGCCTCTGTCGCGCTCGGCTACATGAACCCCGACGCCATGGAAGGCCAGAAGACCATCTACGACTGCCTGGCCAACGGGGCAAAGCTTCGCGAGGCGATCGTCCCGGCCTTCGCCGGCCCGGCCGGTGCCGCAGGCAGCAAGCGCTTGGCGAACCTGGACCTGGTGCTCGGGTCGGGGGAGATGGAGAACGCCGAGCAGCACCTGACCACGGCGATGGCTCGCGAGCTGTGGCTGAAGCGGCTCCTGGACCAGGTCAAGGGGGAGTACGACGTGGTCATCATCGACTGCCCCGGAAACCTCGGCCTGGTGGTGATCGGTGCCATCCTGGCGAGCGACGAGGTGGTCGCCTGCATCAAGCCCGGGTTCAAGGAATTGCGTGGCCTCACGCGCATTGAGCAGAAGATCGCCCTCGTGGAGGAGCAGTTCGGCGAGTTCGGCGCCCACGCAGTCCTCAAGGGCATCATCATGGTCGACGTTCCCACCAGCCGCTCGCAGGGCGCCGTCTGGGACGACGGCAAGAAGATGGCCGTGAACAGCTACGGTGACCTGGTGCTCCGCGGCCACACCGGGGAACAGATCGGCGTACGGCGTTCCACGAAGATCCCGGAGTCCTACGCGCACCAGAAGGTGTTGCCGCAGTACGACCGGGCCGGCGAGGCGACGTACGACTACATCGCCATCGCTAAGGGGCTGGGCTTCAGCAAGCAGCGTTAGCAGGGACGAGGGGGACAGGGGTGATTGGTGCCCAATCACCCCTGTCGCGCAGGCAACGTAGGTAACTTCGAGTGGGGCTTGAGCGTGCCTTGCCTACCAGCAGCCACGTGGCCGGGCACATTGAGTTCATGATCTACGACCCCCAGATCGGCAAGCATTACTGCCTTGACCCGTGGTGTGAGAACCCAGACCCCGAGTTCTTCGACGACCCGTGCGGCTGCGGCATCCTCACCGAGGGCGAGCTTGAGCAGCGCAAGCAGAAGTACCTCCTGGCCCAGCAGGAGATCCGCGAGACGGACAAGGTTCAGTGAGAACGGTCAACCTTCGGCGAGATGGGACAACCCGGCCCCAGTCCGGGGGGGCGATGACCTGCACGCCCGGAGTGATTGGGGACCAATCACTTCTTCGACGACGCCCTAAAGATCACTGTTGGTTGGAACCAACGCGCGATACACTCCCCGTGTCACCGGGGGGTGTGCGCACTCTCCTGGTGGGTCTCTGACGCCCCTACGCACGGGGTTCGTGTTTCTTTGTCGGCACTTAGAACGCGGCAGCTTACGTGCGCAGGGGCGTCCCCCATAGAGACCGAAGATGCACCATTGCCGTTAATTCAGCATCACTTTGCTGTCTAGTTGACCGTTGCCTCTGGTGTATCCCGCGGGATCTTTGACACCCTGGCTCGGCACGGGGGAGGCCACCGGCGGCCCCACCGTGAACCTATGTTGCCAGCCGGAAAGGTGGAGTGATGGGCCCCAGCCTCGCGCGAGATAACTCCGGGGGAGACCACCCCATACGCTCCGCGGCGGATGCTGAAGTGATCCCCCTCCGACCGCGTCTCACGAGCAGCGGTCCCACGGACCCGCAAAGCGGCGTGCCAGACCATCAAGTGGCCGTCTGGTGGGAAAAGATCTTCCAGGACATGGGTCGGACCCTTACCGAAGCAGGCACCGCAGAGGCACACCGGATCACGGCGGCTGGATTCGGCCTTCTCATCGACGGAGCCCGTGCCGCAGGCGTTCTCACGGAGCATCAGGCGTCGTACCTCTCCGGGATGGCCGTCGAAGCGGTCCGTGCTCCCGACTTTGTATCCCGCGCGGAGTAACGCCACACGCGGCTCGATGTCTGGATCTCGTAACAGGGCAGGCCAGGACAGAAGCGGCGGCCTAATTCCTGTCCGAACGCATGTGCCCATGGCATGATGAGCCCCTAGATCGCATAGAGATCAGTGCGTTGCTCTGCCCTGTCGCGTGTCCCTCAACACGCCGGGGCCGGGAGCTCCATGGGGGTGGGGAACAACATGATCAGGTCATCGGGGACGCCGGCGGAAGCCGCAGTGCAGGAGCCGGCAGACCTTCTTGACGAGTTGGACAGCCTCGACTGGAAGAGGGCCGGCTCGACAGCGACGGGGCCCCGGAGCGGTCGAACGGCGACGCGAGTGCACAGCTCCGCTCCAGCCAACGACACAGTCCTGGACCACCTGGCTGCCTGTGACGGGGAGGTAGCCGACTTCATCGCCAAGGCCCGCAGCGCGCCGGCGCCGCAGCCCGCTCCCGGGCAGCCGGGCCGGGCGGCCGCATACGAGCGGGCACGCATCCAGGCCAGCCATCTGGGGATGGACTGGCAGGCGTACCTTGCCGCGATGGAATGGCGGCACGCGACGGCATCGGCCCTGCTGATGGGGGAGACCGACGTGATCCGCCGCGAGCCGTGCCCGGCCTGCCGAACCTGGGGGTTGATCTGGCTGGCCGCACACAAGGCCGCCATGTGTGTCAACCGGCATTGCGCCGATCGGGGCCAGCCGACGATGTGGACCCTGGCCCAGCTGGCCGCAGAGCGGTCCAGTCGCAGGCCGCAGCGGGTTGCCAACTAGCCACCCAGCGAAGACTCTTGCGCGGCGCTCCTTACGGGGCGCCGCGCCCTTTTGAAGATGGGTGATGCCATGTCCTCCCGGCCCGCCGGTCCGCCACCGGACGATCTCGTCGATTTCTTCACTGCCGCCAAGTTCTTCCAGCCGACGGGGCATCCTGTGTCCCACTCGACGCTGCGCCGCGAAGCGCAAGCAGCTGGGGTCGACGTCTGGGTCAGGGGCCGCCAGCACCTGGTCTCGCTCTCCGACATCCTCGTCCTGCATGGCGAGCGCCAGAGTGGCGACGAGGACTGACCCAGCCCACCACCTGGACGCACCGCGCGTCACGCCGTCCCGCATCCCCCTCCGCCAACGGAGGGGGTTTCTTTTTGCCCGCGACTCTCAAACCCCTTGCTTACGTATTGGGTTTCCCGTAACGTCTGGAGCGCCGACAGAGAACACCACCCCCGCTACGGATCGAGGATTCGATGGCCGCCATAGCCCCCGAGAAGCTCCTGACCCCCGCGCTGCCCACCGAGCGGCTTCTGGCCGACCTCGGCCCCGAGCAGCAGGACCTGCACTGGGCCCTGATGGAACTCCTCGGCTACGAAGGCGGCGCGGCCACCGACGACGGCGGCCTCACCAACGAGGGCGAACGCCTGCGCATCGCCCAGGAGGCCGCCGCGAACGCGGGGATCGCCCTGCCCGCCGACGCCGAGATCGCCGAGTGCAACACCTGCGGCCTCGTCTTCAACGCCGACGAGGCCCGCGAGGGCGACGGCCTCACCTTCTGCGAGGAACACGGCCACGAGTGGGCGCTCGCCAACGACGAGGGCTACGGCCGCCCCGACACCTTCGAGTCCCGCTGGGGCTAGCCCCTGAACTCCGGCCCAGCCCGACCGGTCGAGCCACCCCGGCTCCCGGCGGGCCGGGCCGGGCCTAGCAGGCCGGACGCGCGGAGAGCACGTACTCGCGCGTCCGGCCGACCCACCCCGCTCACATCCGCACGACCGGCTGGAGAGCCCCATGAACGCCACCCCGAAGGTGCTGCGCGACGCCGCCGGCTTGATCAACCGTCACGGCCTGCACACCGGTGACGAGTTCGTCGGCCCGGACGGCGCCCTCGACGTGGTCGCCGCCCTCTACCAGGCCGCGACCCTGATCCTGCCCACCGACTTTCGCACCGACGCCAAGGCCGCGATCGGCCACATCAAGGACTCGCAGAGGTCCATGACCGCCATCCGCGCGGTCTACAGCACCCTGCCCGCCGCCTGGCCCGAGGCCCACGACGACGACCAGGTCATCGACACGGTCAGCCACTGGGCAGCCGTCGGCGACGCAGGCCCCGACCAACAGCCGCCGACGACCAGCGAGGTCATGGGCCGCCTGCTGCGCCTCGCCGACCGCCTCGAGCAGCAGACCACCGCACTGGTCGCCTGACCGACCGGCCCGGTCGGCGTCCGAGAAGCGGCCGACCGGGCCGGCGCACCACCACCCTCAACCGCACCTGAAGCCGACACAGGAGCACGCCATGAGCATCACGACCCTCGCGTCCGCGCCCACCCCCGAGTTGACCGCCGACTTCGCCGGCCTGGAGAGCGGGCGCGCCGACGCGGCCACCGCCCCGCCGAAGGTAACCGCCGTCCGCCGCGCGTGGATCACCGAGCAGGCCGACACCGAGTACGCCACCGGGTACCGCGACGGACTCCGCTTCGACCGCGACCCCGAGCAGCCCTTCCGCACCCGCACCGGCCGGGCCTGACACCCAAGGGAGACCCACCGTTATGTACCAGCGCCTGCGCGCCTTCCTGCAGCGCCTCACCGACGACGTGCTCGCAGCCAAGCCGAGCCTGCCCCGCCCGGTGCACGTCCTGCTGGCGCACGACACCAACCTGGACAGCTACACCCGCCTGGAGTGGGACGGCACCTACATCGGGCGCCTGCACGTCGGCGGCGTCGTCCTGGAGGGAACCGCCGAGGAACTGGCCCGCTTCGCCCGTGAGGCGGAGATCGCCGCCGCGATGGCCGCCGCCGCCCAGTACCTCGACGCCGACCGCCCCGGCACCCTCAGCCCGAGCGGGGGAGAGGCATGACCACCATCGCCCTCTCCGCCCTCGACACCGGGCAGGAGTACGACGTCGACACCCGGCCGGGCACCCTCGGCATGTACGAGGGCGTGGTCACCGGACCGCTCGGCAGCATCACCGGCGACGCCTACGCGCTTCATGAGCTGGGCATGGCCCTGATCGCCGCCTCCGGCAGCGCCCTGTTCGCCACCTGGCTGCGCGTCGACACTCCTGGTCCGCTGAACCCGCTCGAGGTCCCCGTCCCCGACCCGACCCAGCTCACCACCGGCCAGGCCACCGCCCACGAGGCGCAGATCAACGTCCTGCTGGTGTGGATGGGCGCCGGGCACGAGCACCTCCCCGTCGAGGCCGGCGACTGGATCGGCGACGACGACACCGCCACCGCCCTGGTCGACGACTACTCCGACCTCCACTTCGCCGCCGGGCGCCTGCACGCCCGCAGCCGCTGCCGCTACGACCACATCCACCGCACGACCGTCGAGCACCCCGACGACCTGGCCGCCGTATGCCGCCAGGCCCAGGAGTGCACCGGAGACGAGGACTTCACCGCATGAGCCCCGAGCCCACCACGCCCTTCCCCGCCCGGCACGCGGCGTACCTCGTAGAAGTCGATGCCCGCCAGGCCGCCGCCACCGACGGCGTCTGGGGCGTCTACGACCAGGACACCCTGGTCGAGGTCGTCGCCGGCCTCCAGGAGACTGGCACTGGCTACCGCTGCACGCGCCAGATCGCCCGTCTCGACGAGGACCCCATCGACAACATCGAGGGGCACTCCGACTGGGACGCCGACCGCGACTACCAGCAGCTCCTCAACGACGCCGCGTTCATGGCGCACGCCCGCACCGACGTACCGCGGCTGCTGGCCATCATCACCGAGCAACAACAGCGCCTGGCCGACCTCACCGTGAAGGTCCGCGAGTTCCGCATCCCGCTGCGCAACACCCTCGGCGGGTACAGCGAGCTCACCGTCGAGCGCGGCCCCGGCCCCTTCGACGCCCTGTGGGCCGTCACCGACGGAGCACCGCGCCAGAAGCGGTTCTGGCACGACAGCGCTGCGGCCCCGGGCTGGCACTACCTCAGCGAGGCCGGACCTGCGCACGCCTACCGCCACACCGTGCAAGGCGCCTTGGCACTCGCCGACGAGGTCGCCGCACTCGAGGGTGCCCTCCTCGACAACGAGATCATCAAAGCGCGCACACAGCAGGCCGCCCCCGGCATCCCGGGCAGCGCCCGGTGAGCGCCACGACCGACCACTGGGTGCGCTTCGACCCCGCGGGGTGCGCGCACAGCTCCGCGTATGTCGCCGAAGTGCCGCTGGCCGAGGACGCCTACCGCCGGGCTGTCCCGAAGATCGCCGACCGGCGCCGCGAGGCTGCGGCGGGCTGGACTCTGAAGCGCCTTACCAAGGAGCAGTGGCGCGAGCAGGCGAAGCCCTGCTTCACCGGCGACTGCGCCCACCAAGTCGTCGAACCGCCGCGTGAGGTACGCGCGCTGACGGTCCGCCAGCCATACGCCTGGGCACTGCTGCACGGCAAGCAGGTGGAGAACCGCACCTGGCCGGTCCCGGCCGCGCTCGTGGACAGCACCGTGCTGCTGCACGCCGGCAGGGAGCCGCACCGCCAGGGCCTGCACGACCCGCGAGTCCTCGGCCTGGAGGGGCTGCCCGCCCGCGAGGACCTCGTCACCGGCGCGGTGCTCGCCGTCGGTCGCCTGACCGGCTCCCACCTGGAGACGGGCGGCTGCTGCGCGCCCTGGGGCGACCGTGAAGTCTTCCACTGGACGTTCGCCGACTGGCGGCCGCTCAAGGACCCGGTGCCCGCCACCGGCACGCTCGGCCTGTGGCGCCCCAATGCCGACCTGCTCCGCCTCATCGAGGAGGCCGACCGTGTCCGCGCGTAGCAGCATCGAATGGACGGACATGACCTGGTCGCCGGTCATCGGCTGCACTCGGGTTTCCCGCGGCTGTGACGGCTGTTACGCGATCCGCACCGCGCACATCCGCAGCCGCAACCCCAACCCGAAGGTGGCCGAGGCGTTCGCCGGCACCACCCACCACAGCGGCGGCCGACTCGACTGGACCGGGCAGGTCAACCTGCTCGAGCAGCGTCTTACCGACCCCCTGCGGCGCACGTCGGCCTTGCGGATCTTCGTGGACTCGCAGAGCGACCTGTTCCACGAGCAGGTCCCCGACGCCTTCATCGCCCGCGTCTTCGCCGTGATGGCGCTGACCCCGCGCCACACCTACCAGGTGCTCACCAAGCGGCACGGACGGATGCGGGCCCTGCTCGGCAGCCCGGACTTCCGGCTGCTGTGCGAGGAGGCCGAGGCCGCCCTCGTCGCCGACCCGGCCACCCCCGGTCTGCCCCGCTACGCCCGCGAGCAGCACATGCGGCGGTGGTGGAGCAGCTTCGCCGACCCGCTGCCCAACCTCTGGCTGGGCGTCTCGGTCGAGGACCAGAAGACCGCCGATATGCGCATCCCGGCTCTTCTGGAGACCCCGGCCGCTGTGCGGTGGATCAGCGCCGAGCCGCTGCTCGGCCCGATCGACCTCGACGGCCCCCTCCACCCGCTGGGCGTGCGCCTCAAATTGACGTACTGGCTCACCGGCCGGCCTGGCCTCGGCGAACCCCGCACGACCGCCACCGGCCTGCAGATGCACCCGCTGGTCACCGGCCCCCGGCTCGACTGGGTGGTGGCCGGAGGCGAGGCCGGGCCCGGGGCACGCCCCGTCCACCCGGACTGGCTGCGCTCCTTGCGCGACGCCTGTGCCAGCTCCGGCGTCCCGTTCCTGTTCAAGCAGTGGGGCCAGTGGGGGCCGGACGCCCCGGTCGACGCCGAGGGCCGGATCGTCCGCGGGCGGCGCGGCCTGGGCGTGAGCCTGGCCGACGACGGCACGGTCTACCAGCCCGGCGACTTGGCCTACCCCGACGGCCCCCGCTACGGCGAGGCCCTGCGCGCCGGGCACGACCGGGCCCGGCTCACCCAGGTCTACAGCCTCGGCAAGGGGAAGGCAGGCCGCGAGCTGGACGGTCGCACCCACGACGACTACCCCACGCCCCGTACGGAGGCGGGCCCGTGACCGCCTACCCGATCGGTGTCGAGGTCGCCTGCGACGGGCCGGCCGCCGACCGGGACTGCCCCGAGTCGGCGGCGGTCCGCGCGCAGATCACTTCCACGACCGCGCGCGAGGTCCGCGCCGACGGGCGCCGCGACGGCTGGGGGCGCCGCCGCCGCGGCAAGCGCCTGGTCGACCTGTGCCCCAGCTGCGACACCGACACCCAGAAGGAGCGCTGATGAACAGCACCCAGCCGTCCGTACGGCCGACGGCCCGCAGCTGGCACCTCGAACTGCCCACCGGGCTCACGCTGATGACCAGCAACGAACGACTCCACCACCTGCAGCGGTCGGACCGCACCCGCGCCCTGCGCCAGGCCGCCCGAATCGCCGCCCAGGTCGCCCGCATTCCGCACCTCGAGCGCGCGTACGTCACCTGCTACCTGCGCGCCAAGGACCGACGCCGCCGCGACCCGGGCAACTGGTACCCCTCCGCCAAGGCCGTCCTGGACGGCATCGTCGACGCCGGCGTGCTCGCAGACGACGACGCCACCCGGCTCCTCGGCCCGGACATGCGCCTCGGCGACGTCCTCAAGTCCGGCCCCCAACTCCTCCTTGTGGTCACGGACCTTACCCAGATGGACCCCGGCCACCTCGCCCTTCTCGACCCCCTGGGAGCAGCAGCATGACCACCGCAGTCCTCACCCACCCCACCACCCCGGCCGACACCGACTGGGCCCGACGCAGCGCCTGCACCGCCGAGACCGCCGACGACTTCTTCGGCACCTCGGCCGCAGCCGAGGCCCGCGCCCGGGCGGTGTGCCGCACCTGCCCCGTGCGCATCCAGTGCCTCACGGAGCGGATCGCGGGTGACCCCGACGACGGCGGGGGAGTCCTCGGCGGCCTGACGGCGGCCCAGCGGCGCATCCTGACCACGGCTCAACTCCTCGGCGAGCGCCCCGACCTCCGCCGGGCCGACGAGCTGCTCACCCCGCGCTGGCGCTATCGGCTGCACCAGCTGCGCAGCGCAGCCGTCGCCCCCCGGCGGATCGCGGAGATCTTGACCGCCGAGGGCATCGAAGTGGACGCGATCACCGTACGGGTCGCGCTGTGGTGGAGCGGGGCCAGCGGAAAGGTGATGGGCCGACGGCAGCGGGGCGACCGGCGCCCGCTGTGGCAGCGCCTGCGTGACGACTACAGCGACGAACTCCAGCGCTTCCGGGCGCAGGGAGCCCGCCACGCCGACGGAGCGGACTACCTCGGTGTGGGGGTTGGCACCTACGGTCGGGCCGTGCAGGAGCTGAAGAAGGCGTGAGCGCAACGAGCACCGTGATGAACCCGGCGGTTCTGGCCGCTAAGGCCCGCTGGGCGCGCCGTCGCCGACGTCTGATCGCCTATGGGCAATGGGATCCCTTCATGCCGGCCGAGCCAGTCCGGGCCCACCTGGCGGGGCTCGCCGAGATCGGAATGCCCCGCAAGGGAGTGGAGCAGGCACTCGGCCTCCGTGAGAGCTCCCTACGGCACGTGGCCAGCGGAACGTACGGCTACGGACCGGGAGAAAAGGTGACCCGGGAACTCGGGGAGGCGGTCCTCGGCTTCTGGCCCGCTCTGGCCGACTTCCCCGACAGTGCCCGCATCGCCCCCCTCGGAACCGTCCGGCGGGTTGAAGCGCTGGCAGTGGTCGGCTGGTCCCGGGCGCAGGTGGCCGCTCGGGTGGGCCGCAACGGCGTCTCGTTCCGGAACTCCCTGCGGAGCGACAGAATTTCGGCGGCGCTCGCGAAGGCAGTGGTGCGCGTGTACGACGAGCTGTGGAACCAGCGTCCCGAGGACCACGGCGTTCCCGCGTGGAATGCCGAGCGTGTACGGCGCCAGGCGCAGGCTGACGGCTTTTACGGACCGCTTGCCTGGGATGACGAGGACGTCGACAACCCCGCCGCATTTCCTCGGGACGACGCGGAGGCCCCCGCGCCGACGCAGGGCGAGAACGTCGCCGACCGATACCTGCTGGGGGAGTCGGTGGTTCTGGACGCGAGCGCGCGCCGGTCGGTGCTGCTGCACCTGATGGAGTGGACGGACCTGCCCGTCGAGCAGGTCGCCGAGCGCCTCGAGATGACGGAGAGCGCAGTGTCGCGCGCCTGGGAACGGGCCAAGGACCGGGCCCGCGTGGAAGGCCGCCGGGCGCCGTGGCGACGGGTGTACGTACCCCGGCGCGAATCGGCCGCGGAGGAGGCCGACGCAGCTTGACGGGGGCCGGCCGTAGTACGTCGCGCCGGAACAGCTTCTGACCAGGGCGGTCTCCACTCGGAGGCCGCCCTTTTGGTGCGTCCTGAAACCCCTAAAACTGTTGCTTACGTATTGGGTTTTGCGTAGTGTCTGGGGTGCCGACAAAGACACGCGAACCACCCAAGGAGCTGGCCAAGTGACCACCACCCACGAGATGCGCCTGATCGACACCAACGGCTACACGGTCCCCGGCGCGGTCCGCTACGGGGTGCCCGCCACCCAGGTCGCGGCCACCGAGACCGAGCTGAAGGCCTTCGCCCCGGCCGACGCGGCCGACCAGAAGGCGGTGCACCTCGAGCACGCGGCCGCCCTTCACGACGAGGTCAGCGCCGACAACCAGCGCGCGGCGGCCCGCCGGATCCGGGCCACCGAGTACCGGGTGCGGATCACCCCGCCGCTCGCCTGACCGGCCAGGCCGGGGCCTTCGGGCCCCGGCCCCGCGCCCACCGCCAGCCCCGGCTACCAACTGGAGAGAACACGATGAGCATCCCGACCGCACGAGGCCACCTGCCCAAGGGCACGACGACCCGCAGCCGCGCCATCGCCCACAGCCGTCTCGCCAAGGCCATCGCCACGGCCATGGCGCTCTACACCGAGTTCGACACCCAGGCCACCCCGGCGATGATCGAGCGGCTCACCGACGCCGACTACGCACGCGCGGCCAACGCCGCCGGAGTCCACCCCCCGAACAGCGAGACGACCCGCGCCCAAGTGCGCCTCCTGCTCCGGATCCTGGTCGCCCTCGGCACCACCGAGGGCGCGGACGAGGCGGACGTCATCTCCGCCCTGCTCGCCGCACCCAGCCTGAAGGGCCAGCCCAGCCTGGTCGCCCTCCTGGTACCCGTCGCATAGACGACCGCGCCTCCTCACCGCTGGCCGGGGCACCTGCGCCCCGGCCAGCACTGCGCCCGCTCCCACCTCCTGAAAGGCGACCCCGCATGCCCATGCAGTCCACCGCCGCCCTGCTCATAGCCCTGGCATCCCAGGCACTCGACGGCCTCAACAGCGTCGACACCCGGACCCTGGACGCCTTCGCCGCCCACGGCCTGGCGACCATCACCTTCGCGTCGACGGGCGACCCCGCCACCGACCGGCAGGCGGTGGAACGGATCAACGGCGAGCTGTGCCTGCTGGACCAGCTCGACCTGACCCTGCCGGTCACCGTACGGCCGTCGGACGACAACGCCACCCTGGCCGCCGCCGCCGACTCCCTGCATCACCTGGCCACGCTCCTGGACCGCGCCCACCGCGACGCCGACCAGGACCAGCCCAGGCAGATGGACCGTGAGACCGCCCTGAAATTCGCGGAGAACGTCCTGAGCAGCGTCGGCTGACCCGCCCGGCAGCCCGCTCCGCGCCCGTCCGGGGCTCGGAGCGGGCCCCTTCGTCTTCCCTCTACGCGTGAAAGGCAGGCCCCTCGTGAGCGAGACCATCACCGTGACCGAACTGCGCTGGAACAAGGACGTCTACCCGCCGGTCGCCAGCGACACCACCAGTTGGGTCCCGTGCACTACCACCGACGGCACCCCCGCCGCCCTGGCCCTGGACGAGGAAGAGCGCGAGTCCCTCGGCGCCCGACTTCTCTACCTCGACCGCGCAGACGACGTCATCCACGACGAGTTCTTCGAGGCGGGACGGCTGTACCGCCGCAACGGCGTCACCTTCCGCTGCGAGAGCCTGGCCTCCTACCCGGGGACCAACGAGCTGCGCGCCTTCGGCTTCGAGCGGCACGGCAAACCCACCGCCCGCTGGGCGCCCGCCATGCTCAGCGACCGCGCCTGGCGCAAGGGCTGGCAGGACATCACCTGCCCGGCGCACGGCTACGAGTGCCCCCCGGACGCGGCGGCCGTCGACTGCACGGCCGGCCGCTGATGGGCACCGCCGTCCTCGAACGCACCCAGGACCCCGACGTCTCAGCAGCGCCACGCCTCGCCAAGGCGCCCCACCCTGCACCCGAGGCGCAGCCGTTCGGCCACGACCAAGCCCTCGACGCGATGCTCTACGCCGCACGCCGCATGGGCATCGTGGCCACCGACCGGCAGATCGCCACGCTGCTCGGCGTCGCCGAACGCCACCTACTGGTCCCCGGAAGCGACGGGAGCTCCTTCCCGCACGGAACGATGCGCGGCTACCGCCGCCACCGCCGCCGTAAGGAAGCAGCATGCGAGGACTGCCGCAGGGCGTGCCGCCTGGCGGCCGCCGAGCGCCGCAAGCGCAACCGGGTGGAGCGGCAGATGAAGCCGTGTGGCACCGAGGCCGCGTACCACCGGCACCTGCGCGCCTGGGAGGACCCCTGCGACTCCTGCCGCACGGCCCATCGCGCCTACGTGCAGGAATACCGCGAGCGCCGGCAACGCGCCATCGCCTGACGGGCCGGTTTGAACCGCACAATCCAAACCCGTTGCTTACGTATTGGGTTTGAACTAGTGTCTGTTCTGCACGGCCCCCACCCCCCTCCGGGGCCACGCACCGGCCGCGCTCGCCAATCCCCTCGGCGGGCGCGGCCACCCAACCCGCTCTACGGAGGCCCCCCGATGACGACGGCTCGCCGCATCACCGACCAGCTCGTGCCCCTGCTGATGGCGCTCGGCGGCCTGACCGTCGGACGGATCGCCCTCCAGGTCGCCGCAGCCCACGGCAGCAGCCTCCTGTGGCAGGCCGGCACCGCGCTGGTCGCGTACACCATCACCGTCACCCTGCTCGGACACACCGGCGGCGAGGACCCGTACGAAGCCGTCGCCTCCGCCACCCGCGCCCTCGCCTTCGTCGTGCAGACGGCGGTCACCGGCGCCCTGCACCTTCTGTGCTCCACCGTCCAGCTCCTGGCGCTCCTCTGCGGCGGCCTCGCCGCCCTCGCCGCCACTCCCGCAACAATCTGAAAGGCCACGCACTCGTGACCAGCCTGCCCCGCTACGCCCTGCACCTCCCCGACGGCCGGTGGGCCTACTACCTGCCCGAGCCCGACCGGCGACCCGGCACCCGCACCGGCCTGTTCGCCGACGGAGAGCCCGTCAAGCGCCTCGTGCCGATCGTCGATGCCAAGGGCCACTGGTACACCAGCGACCACCTCGCCGAGAAGATCACCGCCGTGTACCAGCCGCATCCGGAGGCGATCGGGTATGAGCTGAGCGACCCCACCGCGCTGTCCACGCGCTACCCGGCGAAGCTGACCCCCGAGGAGTGGAAGGAGCGCTCCTCCGACGAGTACTGGCGGCTGTACCGGTGCGTCACCCAGGACCGCGCGCCGGTCGAACACGTCTACGAGGGGCCGTTCCTTCCCTTGGAGGGCCGCCAGCCGCCCGCGCCGGACGAGCCCCAGTGGCGCGCGGACCTCCCGACCGAACTGACGCAGCGGGTCGAGTACCGCCACCTTTTCCCCGGCCACATCCCCGGACTCAAGCAGCACCTCGAGGCCCGCATCAAGCAGATGCCCCGCGTGCAGTACTGCTTCGTCGACTACAAGGGCGCGCCCGGGATCTACGTGAGCTTGCGTGTCCCCTTCGACGAGCCCCGGACCGCCTTCAGGTCGGACATCGGACGAAGGGGACAGCCGCTGAAGTCCGGGCGCACCGTGCAGGTTCTCGTCGACCGCCGCCTGGACCTGCCGGTCCCGGCGGCCGTGTACGGGCCCAACTATGAGACGGCCCTGGCCGACTGGGAGCGCCAGGTTGCCTTCTGGCTTGCGCAGGTCGAGGAGGCAGCGGTCGCCGCCTGTTCCGCCTGCGACGGCAAGGGCTACGTCCCGCACGGCGCCCTCGACCCCAGAGCCGCCGCGCAGCAGCTCTGAGCAGCGCCATGTACCTGCGGCGCCCGCTGCGCACCCGCGCGGCGGGCGCCGGCCAAGCCCGGCCGGGGCGTCCGCCCCGCCCGGAGACCGTCGAAGAAGGAGAACCCTCCTGTGAATGACCGCCCCGCCCATTTCGGCACCGCCTACGCGCTGTTGCGCGCCGCGGCCGACGGTGCCGACCACTGGGTGCAATCGGCCGTGTGTGCCCAGGCCAAGGGGGCCACCGACGCGGCCCCCGTCGTCTACGAGGACCCCAGGACGCAGGTGAAGACCCCCTTCGGTACCAACGGGGGTCGGCGGGCGTGTGCCTGGCACGTCGTCACCTACACCGCCACCCAGGGCCTGGTCCTCGTCGCGGGCACCCGTGTCCTCGGCGTCCGGCTCCACCCGGGCGCCGTTGCCGGTGCCCTCGCCCTCTCGAGCCTGACCCACTACGCCGCGGACCGGCGCGTGCCGAACGGGCTCCTGCACCGGCTCGCCAAGAAGACCGGCAAAGAACGGTTCTACAAACTCGCTGATTTCGGCATGAATGGTGCATATGCCCTTGATTAGGCATGGCACCACGGCTGGGAAACCCTGGCCGCCCTGACCGCGACCGCCGGAGCGAACCGCCGGTGACCCCCGGGAGCCCGCTTCTGGCCGGCCCCTGCTCGAGGGACTCACCCTCGGCGAGGTCCGCACGGAACTGGAGCGGCTCGTCGCGCTGGCGCAGACCGGCGACCGGCCGCGACCCACCCTGATCAACCCAGCCGGGCACCCGATGCCCGGCTGGGAGTGGGTCGTCGAACAGCGCACCGTACGCCCGCGGAACACCCCGCCCACCTGGTGGGTGCGCACCGTCGAGGACCCGGAGACCAGCGCCGAGCACCTGCACGCCGGCGTTGCCCGCCTCGAAGACCACCGGCCCTGAAGGCCACAACCCGAACCCCAGGAGCTGCACCTCATGAGCGACCGACTCGTCTACCTGGACACCGAGTTCGACCCGCGCAACCCGACGCTGGCCGGGTTCCTGTCGATCGGCGTCACCGACAACGCCGCCGAGCCCGTGGAGTACTACGGCATCAACGCCGACGCCGACCTCGACGCGCTCGTCGACCACCCCTTCATCCCCGACCACGTGCTGCCCTACCTGCCCGTCGTCATCGTGCGCGACGCCAACGGGACGCCCGTGAAGATCAGCTGGGACGAACACCACCCGGATTTCGCCCGCGTCCTGCCCGCCGAGCAGATCGCCGCCGACCTCGCCGCCTACTTCCCCGGCGAGGACGAGCCGGAACTGCTCGCCAACTGGGGCAAGGACGACCTCGGCTACCTCCACCGCCTCTACGGCAACGACTGGGGCGCCATGCCGCCCGGCATCCCACGGATCTTCACCGACCTCGAGGTCCTGCGCCGCCAGCTCGGCGCGCCCAAGCCGCCCGTCCAGCTCGCCGACGAGCACCACGCCCTGGCCGACGCCCGCTTCAACCGCGACTTCCACGAGCACCTGCTGCACTTCCAGGCCGCCCAGCGAGTCAACCTCCAGGACCTGGCCCAGCAGCTCTACACCGCGCTCGGCGCCGGGGCCGGACAGCGGGCCGCCCGGCCCGCCATGCCCGCCCGCCATGCCGGGACGCCCCGGCCCCGCTGGGACGAACTGACGGACGTCACGCGCGCCCACCACGAGCGGGTCGCGCAGGAGCTGCTCGCACGGTTCGACATCCGGAACCCCCAGGGAAGCCGATGACCGCGGGACTCGCCGCCCCGCCGCTGGCGGACCTGCTGGCCGAGGAGGACCACGGGTTCGCCGACCGCCCCCTGGGCACGGCCGTGTTCAACACCGCCCGCACCCACCGCTATCTGCTGACCCGGCTGTGGGACCAGAACCTGCCGCTCGCCGTCTTCATCATGCTCAACCCCTCCACGGCAGGCGCCCGGGACAACGACCCCACCGTCACCCGCTGCATGCACTTCGCCCGGCGCGAGCAGGCCGGCGGGCTGGCGATTGTGAACCTCTTCGCCCGCTGCGCCACCAACCCGGCCGCGCTGAAGACCGACCCCGACCCGATCGGCCGCTACGCCGACTCCTTCATCGACCACACCGTGGCCACCTCGCACTTCGTGGTGGCCGCCTGGGGCGCCCACGGTGACCTGCACCACCGCGCCGAGCAGGTCACCGACCGACTGTGGCGGCGCGGCATCGGCCTGCGCTGCCTCGGCACCACCGACGGCGGCCAGCCCCTGCACCCGCTCTACCTGCGCTCGGACACCCCCCTGGTGCCGTACGCGCCCCCCGGAACCTGACCGCCCACCACCACAGAGAGGACCGCGCCGTGATCAACACGACCGCCTCCACCAACGAGCAGCCCGACGACCAGGACGACGAGGAGACCCCGCCGACCGTCGAGGACACGCTCGAGACGCTGGCGCAGATGTACCTGCGGACCGTGGCGCTGCCGCTGCCCCGCAACCCGGCCACCTTCGGCTGGCAGACCACCGCGGGCACCCTCGCGGCGCTGTCCGCGCGGCTGCTGCACTTCGTGAACACCACCGACCCCGGCCGGGCGGCCGGGTTCGCTCGCTTCTACCACGGCCACCTCGGTGACGGCCCGCACCCGCTGGCCGTCACCCGGTGGCTCGAAGACACCGTGGCCGGCGCCGACTTCGACGAGTGGGTGGCACAGGCCAAGGAACAGGCGGCAGGCGCGTTCACCGCCACCAGTCACCCGTCCGGACTGGCCGACCTCGGCATCCTGCTCGGCGACGACGTCCTCGCCGTCCTGACCAACGGGCTCGACGCCACCTGGAAACAGTGGTCCGAGCACGGCAGCCAGCGGCGGGCGTGCTTCCTGCCCGGCTGCGTGCGCGACTTCGACCTCGTGGGCGCCTGGTCCGGGAAGGACGGCACGCACAGCGAGGGGTGGCTGTCCTCGTCCGCCATTGGATACGCCTGCCCAGAGCACGCCACGTACCTATGGGCCGGCGACCACCAGCACATCCCGCAGTGGCGCAAGGACGACGGCCTGGTCTGCTCCTGCGGCTGGACGTCGGAGCCGGTCAGGTTCCGGGCGCACGGCACCGTCCTGTACCAGGCGCACGCCCTCGCAATTCTGGAGGCGGACGCATGACCAACTCCGCACAGGCCCGGGCCGACGCGTTACGCGCCGCCCAGCAGCCCACCGGCTGGCGGGGACACCTGAAGGCGCTCCTCGGGTTCACCACGCCGGTCAGCGCTGCGGCCGAGGCCGAGATCCGCGACTGGGATGCCGGCGCCGAGGGGGAGCGCCGGACCGCCGAACTCCTACGGCCTCTGGGGCAGGAGGGCTGGTACGGGCTTTACGACCGTGCGGTTCCCGGGGCCGACGTCGCCAACGTGGACTTCGCCCTCATCGCGCCGAACGGCCGAGCCTTCACGGTCGACGCGAAACTGTGGAGCCGCGACGGAGTCGTCCGCGCCGTCAACGGCCGTTTGCTGCACGGCGATCGTCCCTACGACCGGGTGATGCCCTCCGTGCTGTTCGAGACCCGGCAGATCGAGGCGGAGCTGCAGAAGGAACTGCCGCGCACAGGCCGGGGGCGCACCGTGGTCACGCCGGTGATCGCAATGCACAACGCCCCGGTAGACGGTGGGGGATTCACTCTCGAAGGCGTCCGCATCATCCCGGCCGACCGGCTCCTTGGCCTGCTGCGCTCCCACGCGGGCCCGCCCGACCCGCAGTGGGCCGCCACCGTCGCCGCGGCGGCCGAACGGATCCTGCCCCGCTACGTCGAGGACGACGACCTGTGACCCCGGTTCGGGTGCGTGCCGAGCGCGCCGCTCACACCGTCGGGTACGGGCTGGTGACCGGACTGGCCGGGGCGGCGGTCGGTGCCGTGACCGGCGGGCTCGGCTGGGCCCTGGTTGTCGGCGGCGCCTCAGCGGTCGCCGGGGGCCAGGTCGGCCGGACACGCCCCGACAGCGCCGCACGGCGCAACGCCCGGCTGACCGCCGCCACGGCCGACCAGCTGGGCCCGCTGCGCCGCGACGGCTGGCATCTGCTGCACGCCCGGCCGATCGGGCAGGACACCGACCGCATGTACCACCTCTGCGTGCCGCCGTCGGCGCATCTGGTCGTCGTGGTCATGGACTGGGCGGGGTGGCCGGCGGACGCGCACATCTCCCGTGACGAGGACGGCAACCTCTACGCCGGCGAGGCAGACGGCGAAGTCGCTGTCGACTGGGTCCTGCACGCCGCAGACACCGTCGGGCAGGCGCTCTGGGCCAAGCGCAAGACACTCGGGAACATCGGCCTCGCCCAGGTCCTGCCGGTGCACGGGGCCAGCGTCGGCACCGACGGGCACGTGCAGGTCCACCGGGATCACGACAACGAGCGCCGTGAGATCAACGTGGTGCAGGCGCAGGCCCTCGTCGACAAGATGCGCACCGTCCCGACCGCCGTCACTCGCCGGACGAAGAGGGCGGCCTGGGCCTGCACCCAGTTCCTGGACGTCACGTTCCCCTGATCACCGCCGACCGTCGCGGGCCGCCCCCTCCCGGGGGCGGCCCGCAGTCGTTTCGGGGGCCGCGAAACAAGATCAAAAGAACCCTGAAATCTATTGCTTACGTATTGGGTTTTACCTACGTTGTGGACGACGCAGACCACCCGATTTGGAGGCCGCCCCGATGACTCATCCCGTCACTACGCTCGTCTATCGCTCGGCCATGCCGGTCACGCACCGCGCCGTGGCCGCCGTCGGCGGCGACGTGCTCGACGTCGTACGCGGCGCCTTCAGCAACTGGCTGAAGGGGAAGTACCACCGGGCGGTGCCGCTCGGCTCCGGCCACCACCACCTCGCCGACGGCTCGCTCCTCACGTCGCACGCCGCCTATGCCGCCGACGGCTCCGAGTACGCCACCCGGCTCGAACTCCGCCAGGACACCCCCGAGGCCACCTGGCGCACCACGGTCACCGCCGTCCTGCCCCAGGAACATCCCGGCGCGGTACGCCTAGACCTCGAGTGCTTCCCCACCGGCAGCGGGCAGCCGCAGGCCCAGAAGCCCCGGCTGGTGCGGGACCTGGTGCGGGAACTCGAGCTCAACGACGGCCTCTCTCGGCTGACCGTGAACGGCCTGCGCGTGAAGGCCGACAACGTCGGCCGCCTCGTGGATGTCCTGTGCGACCCGGCCCGCACCCTCCCGGTCATTGTGGCCGCCCGGCCCCGCCAGCCCGATCCGCTGTGGTCGGACCGGGTCAGCCAGACCATGCCTCGCGCGGCGGGCGACGCCTCCCTCTACCTGCTCTGGGACGAGGACGCGGTCGACGCCTTCCGGCGCGCTATCGGGACGCATCACCGGGTTGCCCCCGGCTCGGTGCGCACTTTCCTGCCCGGCGTGGACCCGGCCTGGGAGCCCGACGCCGCCCGCCACCGCTGGCTGGCCCAGGCCCGCTGGCTCGACCCCGGCGACCACGCCTGGCACGGGGTCGCGCGCACGGTCCAGAGGATGGCCCTGGCCATGCAGCAGCCGACGGCCCTGCGGGCTCTGCAGTTCCCCGACTTGGCCGAGCAGGAACGCCGCGAGCGGCAGGAAGCCGTGACCAAGGCGCGCTCCGTGGCCGCCCCCGCCCTCCATCAGCCCGAGGCGGCGGAAAGCGCACTCAAGGACGAAGTCGCCCTGCTGACCGGCCTGTTGGAAGTGGCGAGCGACCAGCTGCAGGAGGAGGGCCGAACCCTCCAGCTGGCCGAGCAGACCAACACCTCCCTGGCCGAGCAGCTCCAGGCGGCCGTCACCGCGCGGGAGGCCGAAATGGAGGACCACCTGCTGACCCTGACCGCGCTCGAGCGGGCCCAGGCCGAGAGCGACCGGCTGCGCGAGCTGCTGATGAGCCAAGGCCGCTGGGAGGAGGTGGCCGCAGCCACCGAGGCGCTGCCTGCCATTCCCGCCTCGTTCGAGGAGCTGTGGGCACGCATCGCGGCCTTCGAGCACGTGCGGGTCACCGCCGACCGCCGGATCACGCTCGGCCTCGACGAGCACGCCGAGGCCCGGACCTGGGCGGCGAAGGCGTGGAGCGGACTGGCAGCCCTCAACTCCTACGCAGAGCATCGTCTCCAGGGCCGGGCGGGCGGCTTCCGCCACTTCTGCCAGGACCCGCCCGCCGGAGCCCGGGTCTACCCGGTCAACCAGATTGCGATGGCCGAGTCGACAGCCACCATGCAGGCCTTCGGACGCGAACGGATGTTCCCGGCACTCGACGGGGAGCTGGTCGAGATGCAGCCCCACCTCAAGCTCGCCGGACGCGGCAACCTCTGCCCGAGAGTGCACTTCCTGGACGACGTCGCCGGTACGGACGCCTCCGGACTGGTGATTGTCGGCTACCTGGGACCCCACCTCACCAACACTCGAACCAGCTAGAACGAATGTTCGATAAGGTGGAGGGGTGAGCACGCCCGCACCCCTCCACCGCGACGAAGCCGCCCACCGGGCGGCCGTCCTGCACCTGCGGGTCGCGCCGGGCACACCCGAGGCCCAGTACCGGGCCGTCTTCGACGTTCTGGAACCCATCTCGCCGATCGTCCAGGTCATTCCACCCGGCGCGGCCCTCGTCGATGTATCCGGCGTCCTGCGCCTGCACCAGCGCACCCCCGCCCAGCTGGCGGGAATCATCCGGCTGCGCAGCCTCGCGCTGTCCGGCGTCGACCTCCATATCGGCGTAGCCGCGAACTGGGCCCTGGCTGCCACCGCCTCCGCACGCCCGGAGTCCGACGGCATCCGCCTGGTCCCCGACGACCCAGCCGCGGTCGCCGCCTTCCTGCACCCACTGCCGATCGACGCCCTGTACGGCATCGGCCGGCGCCAAGCCGACACTCTCCGGGGCTATGGCATCCACACCGTCGGCGCCCTCGCTGCGGTGCCCTCCGCCACCGTCCAGCGCATCCTCGGCGGTCGGGAGGGACGCCTCCTGCAGCAACGCGCCCACGGTCTGGACTACCGGCGCGTCACCCCGACGGCACTGCCCCGCTCCACCGGCGAGAGCAGGCACTTCGACCGAGACGTCCTGGACCGCGCCGTCCTGCGGGGCGCGATCCTGGATGCCGCCGTCACGATCGGCGCCCGGCTGCGCGACCGCGACCAGGCCGCGACCGCTCTCCAGCTCCAGCTCCGCTTCGCCGACCGGACCCTGCTGGTGCGCTCGCGCAGGCTCCCGGCCGCGACCGCACACAGCTTCGACCTGCGGGACACCGCATACGCGATCTTCGACGGACTGCACCTCGAGCGGGCCCGGGTCCGCGCCGTCACGGTCCGCGCGGAACAGCTCGTGGACGCCGACAAGGTCGCCGAGCAGATCTCGCTGGACCGTTCCGAGGAGAACGTCCGCCTCCTGGAGACCGCCGTCGACCGGGCCAACCGCCGCTTCGGCCCCGGGGCAGTCCGGCCGGCCACACTCGCCGGCCGCCGCACCGCCTGACGGGCCGGACAGCAGGCGCGACGACGACTTGGCCGCGCTCGACGGCTGCGCCCGTACAGTGCGCGCCACCCTCTGGTCCCGTACCGCCGATCAGGGGCAGCGGTACGGGACCAGAGGGTGGCGTCACCGGGTCGGCCTCCGCCGACGACGAGGCTGGGGCGCGGCGATGGTCGGGCATGGCCCCGTGCGGCGGAGTGCCCGGTCGTGCGGGTCCTCAGCGGGTCGCGGCGCGCGACCAGTCCCGCTTCTCGATGGCTCGCGCCCGGCGGCGCTGGCGGGCGCGCAGCTTGCCGAGCTGGCGGTCGGTGGTCGTGGCTTCGCGGAAGAGGTAGCAGGTGCAGCCGCGTCCGGCGTGGCGGCAGGGCTGGCTGGCGTGGCGGCGGGCGGTCTTGCTGAGCATGCGGGCCATCGGGTCCTCCTCGGTCGGATACGGGGCCGGGGCGCCCGCTGGGTGCGGGCGCCCCGGCGGGCGGCTACGCCTGTCCGGCGAGCCGGTAGCGGCGCGGGCTCTCGGCGGTCAGCTCGGCCTGGCCGTGGTCGGCGAGCTTGGCCAGGGCGTTGGCGACCGCCCCGGCGCTGCGGCCCAGCTTCTTAGCCAGGCCGGAGGGGCCGATCTCCTGGGTGGGGTGGGCCTCCAGGTACTCGTAGACCTTCTGCCGCAGGTCGCCGCGTGCCAGGCGCTTGGCGGGCGCAGGCGCGGCAGCGGGGGCCGGGGCCTCGGGCTCGCCGGTGGCCGCCGTCTCGGGCGCGGTGTCGGCCTCGAGGGCCTCGGCCGTAGCGGGCTCGGCGTCGTCGGCCGGGGCCTCGGTCTCCTCGAGCTCGTCGGAGATGTGCTCGGGCGTGGTCTCGACCGGCCGGTAGTACCAGCGGTCCGCCGTCTTGCGCCCGCCGTCCTTCTCGCCGCGCTCGCGGTAGGCGAGGTTGTGGCCCTCCAGGGCGGTGAGGGCCTTGCCCGCCGTCGAGCCGCCGATCCCGGCGTAGGCGGCGATCTCCGAGGCGGTCGCGCCGGAATGGTCGGCCAGGGCGGCGAGCGCCTTCTGCTCGGAGGCCTTGAGTCCGGCCGGGGCCTGCGCGGTGGTGTTCGTCATCGTGTCCTCTTCCTTCGGTTTCGGGCGTTCGGGAGCTCCCCGGCCGGGGGCAGCTGGTGCTGCGGTTGCCCGTGGCGCGAGGCCTTCGCGGTGTTCCTCGGGCACCTCCATCAACGCTCTGATCGGCCCCGAGAGTCAAGATCAAAACCGCGTTGAATGCTATTGCTTACGTATTGGGTTTCATCTATGGTGTGGACACGCGAACAACCCCACCCCCGAAGGGAGTCGGCGATGCCCGAGAACACCGACACCACGCACATGACCGGCGCCGAGCGCCTGGCCCAGGACCAGCTGGAGCGGCGAGTCGCCTACGCGGTCGCCCAGCTCAAGGCGGGCAAGTACCTCACCCTCACCAACGACTCCGCCGGCGAGGTCAACGGCATCTGCGGCCACGACCCGCACGAGGGCCGCCCGTACATGACCAAGCTCCTGGAGAGCGGGGTCCGCAAGTGGGACTGACCGCACCGGCTGCCGCCGACGCCACCGCCCGGCTGCTCGCCCTCATCGAGGCCGGGCTGCCGGGCGGCACCGCCCCGGTCCAGACCGCCCTGCTTCTGCTCAACGTCGCCACCGGCCAGGAAGAGGTCCGCCTCTACAGCAAGGTCCCGGGCGGCGAGCCCGGACACGAGACCAGCGTGTTCCGCTCCGAGGCCCCGCACGGACTCTTCGCCCTCGGCCTGATCGCCGCCCTGCACGCCCACCGCCTGCACAACTGGCGGCCCCTGCGCGACGGCTACATGCCGGGCGTGATCGACCTCAAGACCCGGCGCATCACCGGCCAGGTCGGCTGGGCCATCGACCTGCGCCACCACCTCGACACCGACGAGGACTGAACCCGCCCGGGGGCCCGTGCCCCCCGGGCCCGCCCAACCCCACCACGGAAGGCACCCCATGCCCATCAACACCTCGCCCTCCCCGGCCACTCACAAGAGCGTCCCCGACGCCGAGGGACGCGGCACCGTCCTGCGCGTCACCACCACCCACCACCTCGACGGCGAGACCCTGGCCCTGCACCTGTTCGAGTCCTTCGCCCACTACCTGGAGCACGGCGAGCCGCTGCCGGACGAGATCACCGCCGACACGGTGATGCACTGCCTCGGCCAGCAGGCCGCCGAGTGCGCCGAGGGCTGGCACCAGGCGGTCAACGAGCCGACCCAGGAGAGCTGGGAGGCGGTGTGGCCCTGGGCCGAGGCCCAGATCCGCCGCCTCTTCCCCGACCTGACCTGGAACGTCGAGGAAGGCCACCGCACCCTCAACCCGCCCCGGGGGAACGCGGCATGAGCACCCCCACCGAGACCTCCACACCGCCGCTCGGCATCACCGAGAAGAAACACATCGTGGCCCGGGCCCTGCTGCACCAGGCCGGGAACCTGGTGGAGTTCTGGAGTGCCATCGGCGACGACGACCGGGTGGACGCCGCGTTCGCCCGCGAGTGCCTGAACCGCTGGCTCAAGGACCTGCCCGGCGACGCCTGGGACCTCCGCCTCGGCCCGGCGAAAACCTCGTGAGCGCCCAGCTCGACCTGTTCGCCACCGGCCCCGCCGCCTTCGACGCGGTGGAGCTGGTGGCGGCGCAGGACTTCATCATCGTGAACCTGTCCGGCGGCAAGGACGGGCTGCGAGCCGCCGTGATAGCCCGGGACACCGCCGTCCGGGCCGGCGTCGAGGACCGGCTGTGGACCGTCCACGCTTCCCTCGGGCCGATGGAGTGGCCGGCCTGCACGCTCAACGGCGTCCGCTACCCCAGCGTCGGTGAACTCGCAGCCGAGCACTCCCGCCTCCTCGGCGTCCCGCCCGAGCGCCACCTGGAGCTGCGCCGCCACCGCGACGGCGTCCCCTACGACCTGCTCACCTTCATCGCCCAGCGCGGCGACTGGCCGTGGCTCGGCCCGGCCAGGTTCTGCACCGGCGACTGGAAGACCAAACTGATCTACGGCGCCTTCAGCGCCACGGTCCGCGCCTTCGTGAAGGCCCACGGCCGGCCCGCCCGGATGCTGAACGTGCTGGGCCTGCGAGCCGACGAGAGCCCGGACCGGCGCAAGCGCAAGCCGCTGCTCCGCACCACCGAGAACACACACCGCATCGTCGACGAGTGGCTGCCCGCCCACGCCGAGACCACCTCCTTCGTCAAGGACTGGACCGACGCCGGGAGTTGGCCACACCACTGGGCCTACGACTCCGCCCCCGGCGCGGGGGACTGGGCAGGCAGCAGCCGGTGCAGCTGCTCCGCGTGTGTGTTCAGCAACCACCGCGACCTCTTGCTCGCCGTCGCCCGCCGACCCCGGCTGGCCGCCCTGTACGCCGAAGTCGAGTACGCGCGCGGCATCCCCTTCAACCCCAACACCACCATCACCGCGCTCATCGAGGAGGCCGCCCGTCCCGGCGCCCCCGACCCCGGCGTCGTCCTGGACGACAACACCCCCGACTTCGACGCGCTGCAAACCGCCGTCCGCGCCGCCCTCACCCTGCCTCCGAAGCGCAAACCGCGCCCCGGCACCGGACCGGGCACCCTGCCGCCCCTGGGCGGCGGATGCGACGGCTGTTCCCTGGCCGGGGACGGCCTCCTACTGCTGGAGGAACTGTGACAGTCACGCCCCAGGAAGCCGTCACCGCCTGCGCACGGGCGGCCGAGGCCCATGCCCAGCACGCCCCATGGCGCGCGGCGCTGCAGTACACGATCCGCTCGCTGATCGACCGGGTCGCCGTAGCCCGCCACCTGGCTCCGCCCCGCCTCGAGCGGCCGGAGAACCAGATCGCCGAGCAGGCCCTGGACGCACTCGGCTCGCTGGAGGGCTGGCACATCCTGGACCTCGGCGACGTCCACCAGTACCTCCTCCAACTCACCGTCACCCACGACGCCGACGGCCGGGCCACCGTCAAGAAGGACGGCCTCGCCGCCCGCGGCACCCTCGGCTCCTGGTACACCCCGCCCGAGGTCGCCGCGTCGATGTGCCGCCTGTCCTTCGGCCCCCAGCTCGACCACCTCGTCCTAGATCCGGACCCGGGCGCCGCCCTGCGCCTGCTGGTGATTGACCCGGCCTGCGGCGTCGGCGTCTTCCTCGTCGAGGCCGCCCGGCTGATCGCCCGACACCTCGCCGAGCGCGTGTCCGGCGTCTCCCCGGCCCCGGCCGCCCACCTTCCCTACGCCCTGCCGATCGTGATCCGCGAGTGCATCTTCGGCGTCGACATCGACCCGGTGGCCGTCGACCTCGCCCGCACAGCCCTGTGGCTCGAGGTCGGCGGCCGCGAGCCGTTCGACTGGCTGGACGACAACATCATCGTCGGCAACGCCCTCGATGACGAGATGCCGCCCGGCTTCACCGCGCGCCGCGGTGAAGCGCCGACCGCGGCCGAGCGGCGGCGCGGCACCTGAGCCGGCGCCTCGCAGTAGACGTCTGCCTGGTGGGCCGCCACGAAGCAGGCCGAGGACGCGTCGCCAAGCTCCATAAAACCGTTGCTTACGTATTGGGTTTAGAGCTACTGTCGCACCGCATCCACCAAGAAGGAGACGCGCATGCCCCGATCTCGCCGCAGCCCCCGCAGTCCCGGCGTCAGCCTCGGCAACCGCGCCGCTGGCTTCCACCGCTACACCGACGAAGTCGGGTTCGACGGCGGCAAGAAGTACCTGCACCGCCGCGTCCGCTTCCAGGGCAAGGCCGCACTGCGCCGCCTCGTCCGCGAGGCGACCGGAGAGCAGCAGTGAGCCCGGCCACCACCCACACCCGCCCACGGGCGGATGCGGCCGCAGACCAACCGCCACCACCCGTCGCCCTCACTGTCGACCACCTCGGTCGGCCGCTGTGCGACGGCACCACCCACCGAGCCACCCGCAACTGCGCTCGGCTCGCCGACTTCCGGCTCGAGCGCCCCGGCGCCCAAGCCGTGCCCGACCACGCCTGCGAGCGCCACGTCGGGCAGGTCGCCGCTACGCAGAACGGCGGCGAGAGCGGACCCAGCTACGAGCACCGCCTGATACCGATCCGCACAAAGGAGTGAGAGTGCCCGCCCGGAGTCTCCAGCCCGCGCCGTACGGCTACGGCCTGAGTCGCCACGACGGCGGCACCCTCCAGCACATCCTCGCGGCTGACTGGACCATCACCTTCCACCCCGGCCACCTCGACAGCCTCTGGGAGGAGTACCGCGCCGACCGCTGGTACCCCACCGCCCCGGGCCGCTGCCGCCGTGTCGCCACCTGGAAGGCTCCCGCCGCCACTCCCGGCGGCGGGGGGCCGCCCCTCTGCCCGGCGTGCCAACTCACCGACCGCCAGCGCGCCCTGAACGACACCCGGATCGGGCCGCCCCTCACCAGGAGAGGACCTCTCGCATGACGCCCGACCAGCGCCCCTCCGTCTACGACGCCGCCCGAGAGAACGGCCACGCCGCGTTGCGTACCCTGCTGGGCGCGCACGTCGCGCCCACAATCGCCGACGCGATCACCAACGCAGCCCTCCAGGCCGGCCTGGAGATGCTCGCCGCCAACCGGATCACCGACCCCGGCTCCGCGGGCTACGGCGAGCCCGTCCACTGGCTCGTCTACAACGCGATGCACGAGCGCGCGCTGCGCGCCGAGCACGCCCTGGAAGCCGCGCTGCGGAACACGGCGGCGCAGACCGGCGCGGACGGCGGCGCACAGTGAGCGTGCTGATCACGCTGGGCCTCGGCGTCATGGCGTGCGCCTACGCCGGCATGCTGACCGGCCGCCTCGCCGGATACCGCGCCAGTGGCCTGCTCGCCGTGTCGTCCATCCTCGGCGCGGCCCACTCCGTCCGCAGCCACCACACCGTCAACGCCTGCCTGTTCGCCGTCCAGGCCGCAGTCCTCGCATGGGCCTGGTGGAACGGCGGAGGCGGCGACGACTCCCGCCGCGGCCTGCGCCGCCTGCGCCATCTGTTCACCCCCGTCCGCCGCACCGCCCCCGCAGCCTGAGCACCCAGGCCCACGCGAATACCTTGCTTACGTATTGGGTTTGGAGCTATGTTTTGGCTGTCCTGATCAGCTCCCACCTGGAGTCCGCATGCCCACCCGCACCGCTCGCGACTACGCCGAGACCGCCCTCCTCGAGCACATGATCACCGGCACCCTGAGCGACGACGACCACACGACGAACGCGGCCGTCGCCCTGCTCAACTCGACGAGAGCATGCCTCTGCTGCGGCAACAACGCGGGCTGGGCGGCCCTGGCGGTGGCCGAGCGCATCTTGATCGCCCTGGACCAGGGCCTGCCGGGCCACCGGTACCACCTCACGACCTCCTTCGACCACGACGCCGTGCGCCACGTCGTCGGGCTCCAGGTCGACAGGGTCGACGGGGAGCTCGAGGCGGACGCCGAGGACGCCATACGCTTCCTGCTCGTCCTGGCCGCCGGTGTGTGCCAGGGCAGTGCCGGACTGACGGCGCGCTCCTCGCGCCTCGGCGGGGACGACCAGGTAAGGGCCTGGAGCATCGGCGGCGGGGCCGTCTCCCCGCTGAGCCGCGCCGAGGTGTTCAACGCCTACTGCACCGACGCCGCCACGGGCGAGCCGATTCCGCCCTGCCCGCAGACCGAGTACTGCGACGCCTTCATCCTGCGCTGACACCGCCCACTCGGGGCGGCGGCTCACGGGCCACCGCCCCGCCCCCGGAGGGACCGAAGTGACCGAAATCCCCAACCCTGCTGACGGCGCGTCCGGCGGCGTCCGCATCCTGCCGCCCGCCTCCGGCAACCGCCACCACTACCGCTACCGCCTGGCCAAGACCGTCCTGGCAGACGCCCCCGGCGACCCGATGTACGGCACCGGAGGCGACCCGAAGTCCATCGTCGCCATCCACCACCACGCCGGCCGCTGCAACCAGAGCGCCAAACGCATCCGCGAACACGCCGACCTGAACGCCCAGTGGACCACCCTGCTGCAGAGCGTCGGCTTCACCGTCCGCGCCGGGCGCTGCGGCATCGTCGCAACCTGCGCCCTGCCCGCCACCCGCGCGGCCGTCGAACCGCACGGCCCGGCCGAGGAGTTCACCCGCACGGTGACCTTCCCCGACTACGGCGTCGGCGGCCTGCTGCGCTTCGAGCCCACCTACGCCAGCGCCGACTACTCCGTACTCACCGAGGACGGCACCTTCCTGTGGAGCGTCAAGTCACTCGACCAGGGCGTCGCCGCGCTCGCCGTGCACTGGGGCCTGCCCGACGACACCTTCGACACCACCTATACCCCGCGCGGACAGCAGGTGACCCGGTGACCGGACCGAACGCCTTCTCCGCCGAGGAGACCCTCGCGGCCCTCCGCCAGGCGATGCAGCCGGAACACATCGGCAACCGCTTCGACCGCGGCTACGCCTGGGCGATGGACGGCGCCCGCACGATCGTCGGCCGCCACCGGCCCGACGCCAGCGACGCCAAGACCCTCGCCGCCGTCACACCCGCACTGCGCGACTGGCTCGACGAGGGCCCCGACTACGACAGCCACGACTACAACCGCGGCTGCGAGGCCGGCCAGGAGGCCATCCGCCTCATCCTCGACGGCGACCCGGACGAGATCATCTCCCACCTCGAGGACGCCGCCCGCACCGCCATCCAGCTCCTGAACATCGCCCAGCAGCGCACCACCTGACCCGAGAGGACCCTCGCATGGCCCGCAACATCGGCATGGCGCCGGACGCCCAAGTGTGGCGCGCCGTCGTCACCAAGACGTTCTCCGACGGCGTCACCGAGACCGTGTACGAAGGCCCCTACGACAAGGCTGCCAAGGCCCGCGGCCGCGTCACCTTCTGGCGAAACTGGATGACCGACCGCCACGGCGGAACGGCCAAGGGCCACATCGAACGGGCCAAGCCCGTCTGGGAGAAGGCCCCGGACCCCGCTCCGCGCCGCACGCCCGTGAAAGAGACGGCACCCGCGCCCGCGGCCCCGACCGGCCCGGTAGACCGGACCGTCCTGCGGATGGTGTCCCTCGCCATCGACAACCGCGACGTCACCCACGGCCGCCACGTCGCCGACCTCCTGACCAAGCACGGCCACTGCGAGGAGGCCGAAGCCGTCACCGCTGAACTCCGCGCCCGCAACGGCCACCTCTCCGCCCGCCAGGCCCTGACCTTCCTCGAGCAGCGGGGGAGCGGCGCCCGATGAGCACCCGCCCCTGCACCTGCCGCTACTGCGCCCCACCGGCCGCCCAGCCCGCGCCCGAGCCCGCCGCGCGACCGGCCATCGAACTGCCCGACGCCCCGCGCGACTTCCGCGTCCACACGCCCGACGGCGAGACGCAGGACTGCACGCTGCACCCGGACGGACGGATGACCACCGTCATGGCCGGCCAGGTGTGGAGGTCGGGGCTGTCCCTGGAGGACATGCTCGAGATGAACTGGGCCGGGGCCCGGATCGAGTGGGACCCGGCCGAGGCGCCGCCGCCTCCGGCGGCCCCCGCGCCCCCGCCCGGCCCGGCGTACGTCGCGGAACCGGGATGGTGAGACGCCTCTGCCCTACGGTGGCCGACGCCATACTGGCCCCGGGGCCCCCGGGGCCCCCGGCGGGACCGGCGCCGCCCACCAGCCGACGACACCGGACGGACCGTTCATGACGAAGGCGGCCACCCCGTCAGCCAACCAGCCCGGACGGGGCGCACCGCGCGACCTCGAGGCGGAAGCGTTCGCCGCGGTCGCCGAGGCCGCCGAGCGTGGCCACCTGCTCAGTACCGAGCAGGTCGCCGCCCTGCTCCTGCGGACCGGGCGGGTACACGGCCCGGCCCTCCTGTTCGACGCCTGGTTCGGTAAGGCGATCGACGTCCGCACCCTCGCCGCCCACGTCGGCCGCGTGTGGAGTCTGGCCGAGTACCCCGACGCCGCCCTGGACCGCTCGGCCTGGCGCGAGATGTTCACCCTGGCCGGGTTCACCGTCGACGGCCAGCCCGCCGAGCGGCCCGCGGACCCAGTCGAACTCTGCCGCGGCAGCGTGCCCAAGCGCCGGACCGACTGGTCGTGGACCACCTGCCGGGCCGTCGCCGAGGGGTACGCCACCGGAACCGGCGCCCGCCGGCCGCCCACCGGCCGCCTGTACCGGACCACGGCCCCGCCCTGCGCGCTGCTCGCGTGCAACGCCGGCCGGGGCGAGGACGAGTATGTGCTCGACACGAACGGGCTGGCCATCGTCGAGGTGCCCCTCACCCACGGGTAGGGAGGGGTGCCCGCCCGTACTGTGACTGAGCACGGTGGTTGTCACCAGCGTCCAGGCGCGGCCTGGCGTTCCTCGTCGGCGTGAGCACGGTTGTTGACACCGGATGAGCGCGCTACTTGTCACCAGCTCGCCGTTCGCACGCTTGCTGTCACCTGCGCCGATCTCGCGAGACGGCCCTGACCTGCGCCGGTCGGCGTGGCCGATCTTGTGGCAGCTCCAGCCGAGGGTCGTGGTGACAGATACCGCGCTCACGGTGACAAGCGTCATGATCAGTCACACGTACCGGGGCCCCCGCGCCGAAGCCGAAGAAGATCGCCGAACCCTCTTCCAACTCTACAACATAGCGTTGTATAGTTAGGGCGTAGGGACAAGCCCGAACACCCCAAGGGGGACACCATGCAGACCACGGTCACCTTCGACAACGGCGCCAGCGCCCGGATCGGCCACTTCAAGGACATCGGCCACGCCCTGTACACCTTCGGCGACGACACGATCCTGGTGAAACCGGCCTACTACGGCCAGCCCGACCGGTACGACGTCGCCCTCAACCTCGGCAGGCCCGGCGACACCAGCGGCTACCGGCTCACCGGCCTCCACATCGGCGACTGGCTCCTGACCGGCACCGTCCTCTGCACCGGCTACAGCTTCACGCCGGTACCGCATCCCCACACCCCGACCGCCAACCCCCTGGCCGACATCACCGACCCGGCCGCACGGCAGGACGCCGCCGACCACCTCGGCCAGATCGCCTACCACTTCCACAGCACCCTCGCCCCCGCCACCAAGTGGTGAGTGACGGCGAACGCCCCGGCCCTGCAGCCCCCGAGCTGCGGGGCCACCGGGGGTGCCACAACCGCACCCACCGAAGGAGCACGCCATGCCCACCCAGACCACCGCCGAGGCCGTCGCCGCCGTCCACAACCACCTCGACGCCCTGCACGCCAGGGAGGCCCACGACCTCCTCGCCGAGCTCCTGGATGACCTGGTGGCCGCCGCCCACACCGGCGACCAGGCCGCCGTCGACCACGCGCTCGTCGCGGTCCACCTGGATCACGACGCCCTGCACCCCGGGGAGGCCCACGACGACCTCGCCGAGGTCCTTGCCGCCGTCGTCACCGCCGCCCAGACCGCGCCCGCGTGAACCGCACCGCCCTGGGCCCCTAGGCCAACCGCCTGGGGGCCCAGGGCGTCGCAAGAGGAGGGGTCACCTACTTCACGGGCTGCCACGAACCGCACGACCGGGTGGTGAACTGCCCGTCCCCGGCCCGAACCACGACCGTCACCGCCTGCGCGGACGTAGCGAACTGGTTATCCAGCGGCTCCCCAGACTTCGACGTCCGCTCCCAGTAGCAGTTCCGCAGCGCACCCGTAGTCCGGTATGTGCCCGCTGGGATCTTGCCCGTGCCGCCCCCTACCTCGTACGTACCGTCTGTGAACCAGCGCTCGAACGAGCCCGTCACCGCCGCCTGCAGCGTCTTCGACTGAGCTGGGCAGAAACGGTTCACACCATCCCGCAGCACCGCCTCGCTGTCGGGCTTGGGCAACTCCTTATCTGCCAGCCACTGGGCTGACGGCACGCCGTTGACCTCGCCATCGCCGAGCAGCTCGCAGTACCGCTTCATCGCGTCCGACGCCGAGGCGGTCCCCTGCCCGTCGAAGTAGAAGCGAGTTCCCAGCGCCACTGCGTCGAAGTCCCCCTCGGGCGTCGACGGTTCAGCCGGTTCCGGCTCCGTCGGCGTGCTCGACGGTACGGTCGTCGGCTTCGCGGCCGCTGCGCCGCCGTCGTCGCAACCACACATAACTACCGCCGCCAGCATGCAGGCCGCCGCGGTCCCCACCCCGTATACAAGTCTCATCCGCGCAGGATGCCACCCAAGGATCATGCGCGAGGCCAGAGTTCCGGGATTCGCGCCGCCCGGGCGGCGCAAGCTACTGAGCCGGGCGCAACGCGCGCAGCCGGTCGGCCACGTCGTAGACCGTCAGCTGCAGCGTGCGGATCTCGCGCACCAGCGTCTCCCATGGACCAAAGGAATCGTCGACTGTCTCCCCGGACGCCCGGATGTACGCCACGGCGACGCCGTACGCGAAGTACGCCGAGCGGGCCGGCAACGGGCGCAGGAGCACCAGCTGCTCCAGCAGCGCCGCAGCCCGCCAGTAGGCGTCGGGTTCGTCGGCGCCGAGCATCGGCGTGTTGACCCGGTGCCGGGCCACGGCGGCGACCAACGCCGAGTAGTCACGAACGCCCAGCTGACTGCCGAGCAGGTCCTCCTGGCGGTCAAGGAGCCACCGAAGGTCGACGTGCAGTTCCACGCGTCAGGCCGCCCGCCCCGTCACCCCGACGGGGGCCGGGGCCTCCTCGGGGAACGCCGCGTCGAACGCCTCGGCGATGCCCGGCCTGCCGGTGACCTCCTGGAAGATCGCCGTGGCCTCGGCCAGCTTCAAGTGGTTCTCCTCCTGCGCGGCCAGGTCCCCGAGGAACGCCCGCAGACTCTTGCCGTGCGCCGCGGCGACGGCGGCCAGCCGGTCGCGGACCTCGGAGTCGACCTTCACGGTGGTATCTGCCATGCCATCGAGTATCCATCTCTAGGTACCTCTGTGAATACCGAACGGCCGAACTCCCACGACGCCGTCGTGCGGTGCCCCAATTCGGACGCCCTGAACAGCACGAACACGCCAATGTGAGAATCGGGGCATGTTCGCCAAGCTCCGCCGCAAGCACCGCTCTGCCGCCGCTCCGACCCCTTCTCCAGCGCCTTCCCTGGAGCCCCCGGCATCCGTGCTCGAAACGGCGGACCACCGTGTGGTCGCCCGCGCCGAGCGGATTCGTACTGCCCTCCAGGAGGCCGGCGCCGACCTCGATAGCCTCGGCCCCGAACCCGCCTGGCTCGCAGTTGCCGGCACACAGAGCCTGCCTCTCGGCGACTTCGAGCGGGCCGAGCTGATCGCCTACCTGGGCAGCGCCACCACCAAATGCGTCAGCTCCGACGAGGAGTGCGCCAAGGCCCTCACCGCGCTCGACACCTACGTCGCCCACCGCGAGCTGGCCCGTGTGGGCCTGTATGTGGAGAACTGCAGCGCCAGCCTCCCCGCAGCAGCCCTGCGAACCCTCCGCGACCGCGCCCTCGAAGCCCAGCTCCCCGGTACCGAGGACTCCGCCAGCCAGCTGCCCCAGGCCCCCTGACCGGCCGTCACCCTGTTACAGGCCCGCACCCACCGGGATTACCCACCATGGGTAAACGGTGCCGGGCCGGCGGGCAAGGCTGTTTCTCTAAGGTGGGAACACGACCACGGAGGGGACCAACGTGTCAGTGCAGGAGCAGGCGTCCGGACAGGCCAACACCGCCACCGAGCGGAGCGAGGCCGAGAAGGCCAGCGAGTGGCAGGTCTTCGGCGAGAGGAATCTCTACGAGAACCGCTGGGTGACCCTCGCCAAGGTCGACATCCAGGAGCCCGACGGCAACCGCTACGAGCACCACAAAGTGCTTCTCCCGGCCGCCGCCATGGTCGCCATGGTCGACGACCAGGACCGCGTCCTGATGATGTGGCGCCACCGCTTCGTCCCCAACCTCTGGAACTTCGAACTGCCCGGCGGCCTCATCGAGGCCGGCGAGGACCCCGCTGCCGCGGCGGCCCGCGAGGTCGTCGAGGAGACCGGCTACCGCACCACCCGCCCACTGGAGCGCGTCGTCGACTTCGAACCGATGATCGGCACCTGCACATCGCCGCACCACGTCTACATCGCCCGCGGCGTCGAGAAGGCGGGCGAACCCACCGAGAAGAACGAGGCCGCCCACATGGAGTGGGTCCCGCTCGACGACATGCTCGGCCTGATCTCCGCAGGGAAGATCCGCAACTCCGGCACCCTCGTCGCCGTGCTGTTCCTCCTGGCCACTCGGGCCAAGGCCTAGGCGGCGACCCCCGCCAACACCTGGGCGATCCGGCGCCGCTGCCGTACCGAGCTCGTCAACGCCGCCAGGTCCTGCGCACGCAGGGCCTGGCGGCGTGCTTCCTCCCGCTCCCCACGCCGCGCCAGCACCACCGCCAGGTCGCACCGCACCCCAGCCTCCGCCCGCGTGAACCCGGACATGTCCATCGACGCCAGCGACGCCGTCAGGTCCTCCAGAGCTTCGTCCGCCCCCAGCGTTGCCAGCGCATTCCCACGCCACCGGTCCAAGTGCGAACCGCCCAGGAACAGGAACGGTAACGCCGGGTCAGCGGGGTCTGTCGGCCGCACTGCCTCCGCCCGGTCCATGCCGGCCCGGCACAACGCCTCGTGCCCGGCCACCGCGTGTGCCTCCGCCTCGGCCGCGAACAGCCACGTCTCCATCAGCGGCGGCAACCCGCCCCCAGCGCTTTCGCGGGCGAACCGCACCTGCTCCACCGCCTGATCCGCCTCACCCAAGTCCAGCAGCACGTAAGCCTGTTGCCCCATCGCGTGCGCCAGCAGCGCTGCCGAGCCCGACTGCCGGGCTGCTGACTTCGCCGTCTCATGCAGCCGCCACGCCTTCTGGTACTGACCCAGATCCAGGGCCTGCCAGCCTGCGAGCGTTGCGGCCTCCGTCAGCGCCGCCGCCATCGGCTCCCGGCCGCCCGGCGCCGTCCGGTACCCCAGCAGATCCTCCATCTGCGCGATCTGCGCCTCCAACTGGGGAAGCACGGTGGCCGCGCCCATCTGCCGGTCCATCTGGCGCATCGTGTCGATCTGCATCGCGTACAGCCGTGCCACCGTGCCCTCCGCAGCCGAGGCCCGCGCGAGCTCCCGCTTCAGCTCCAGCGCCTCGTCGTCCATGGGGAGGGCCAACTCGAAGGCCGGCGTCTGTGATCGGCGGCCGGGGGGCTGCCCCAGCGTTGCCGAGGGTGCGGCCACCGTGGCGTCACCCCGGCCCGCCTCCCACGGTCTCGCGGCTAGGCCCAGCATCGCCCCCGGGATCCCGATCCCGTCCGCGATCCGCTCGATCACGCCGATCTGCGTCACGGTCCGCTTGTTGGCGATGACTTCCGACACCCTGCTCGGCGTCATGTCGCACAGCCTCGCGATCCGCGACGGGTACAGGCCCGCTCGCTGGGCGAGCTTAAAGACCGTCCCGAAGTCACGGGCCTGGCAGGCGCCCACCATCTCCGGAAGCTCCAGCACGCGCGGCGGTAACGGACTCCACTCGACCTCGTGCATCGGCTCGCTCCCCGGGCAGCGATCACGGACTTACGCGGAGTTTACCCACGGTGAGAACCCACGTGGGCCTCCCAGCCAACTCTCCTGATCCAGAGGCTGAGTTCAGCATTCCACCTCTGTTCGAGTGACGGGAACATCGGCATGGATCGACTGCCCCAACACCTCACCGACTTCTGCGCGGTGCGCCCAGCGGGCCGCCGCCCTGGAAATGGGCCGCGCGTGGGGAGTGATAGCGGGTCAGGTGCTGCGCAGTCACGCGCGCACACACTCACGGCACGCCTCCTCGCTTGCGGTAGGGCAGTCGCTGACGGCACTAGCGAGATCAACGTCCGTCAGGCTTCAACCACCTCGGAGGGACTAGACAGCCTCATGGAACGCCCTAATACTGTCCCCCTCAAGGGTACATTCTGCGAGTTCGGGCCGGGAGGAGGTGCTGGTTGTGGCGATGCCTGCTGCGGTGCTCGACGCGGTGCGTTCGATACCTTGGTTCCCTTCGAGGGGACAAGGAGACGACGTGCCGGACGGGAATCCGTTGCTCGACACCGAAGCGGTGGCCGCCAAGATCGGCGTGGCGAGCGAGACGGTACGCATCTACCTCAAGCGCACACGCAAGCGGATCGCCGACGGACAGCCGGTGCGACCGCAGGATCTGCCGCTGCCCGACGACAAGTTCGGTCGTTCGCCGGCGTGGTTCGAGTCCACGATCGACGCCTGGGTCGCCGTGCGGCCGGGCCGTGGGCGCCGCCCGGCTGCCTCGTAGCTCAAACTCTCGGAACCGTATTGACCCGGTCCCGAGTGCCGCGTAAGTTTGTACCCGTGAAGGGGACAAACTTCCCCGTCGCAAGTCGGGCTTCCTACGGCCTGACATGCAAGAACCCCGGCTGGGATTCCTACAGCCCGGCCGGGGTCCACCTCGACCAGCGTCCTACCGCCGGCCGAGAACGGAACTGCCCACCTGCGCATTCAGGGAGGCCGATCCTCATGAAGGATCGCACAGCAGTACCCGCGTCCACCAAGGTGGACTGCGGAACGACGCCCTTCAACCAGCCCGTGTCGTTGCCGGGCCGCCTGCTCGTCGAGTACATCGGCGACCTGGGTCCCGTGACCAGGCGTCTGGACATGGTGCCCGCCACGACGCTGGTTGCGGTGACCGGGACCGTGACCGCGCTGCACTTGACCGGCCCGGACGAGGAGCCGCGCGCGGTGGTCACCGTGACCGGTTCAACGTTCGAGTCCGCGCAGTGCATCGTCGGCACGGAGCGGTACCTGGACCTGTGGGACCTCCTTGTTGAGGGGACCCGGGTGCGGGTGAGCGGCAGGGTACGTCGGCCGGTGTCCAACGAGGCCGGGTACATCGAGATCCTGACGATCGGTGAGGCTCCGACGCTCGCGGCGACGCAGGCGGTGAGTGCGTGATGGCGAAGACGACGGGGCACGCGGCCGCCGAGCCCGGTGCGAAGGTCACGGTCCGCACGATCGGCGAGGTCTTCGAGACGGTCCGGAACCACCCCGCTGACGTCTGGTCGGCCGACTACGAGGTTCTGTACACCCGGGCGTTCTACGCCTGCGGCGGCAAGACCCCCAAGGCGCCGACCGGCTCCACGACCGCCGGCGACAACGAGGCGGTGGCCCCGCGATGAACACCTTCTCCCAGACCTCGCGCACCGCCGCCGAGCGCGCCGCGCTGGCCTACCAGCCGGACGTCCACCCCGCCGTGCGGCCGCTCCTGGACGCCATCGCCCACCTGCACAGCTACCAGCCCGCCGACACCGCCGACCTGGCTCGCCTCCTGCGGTCCATCGGTGGCGACACCTCCGGTGCGACGAACGCCGTCGCGGAGATCGGTGACTTGGTGAAGAGCCTGGTCTCCAGCCCGGCGACCGCCGGTCTGCCGAGGGCCGACCGCGTCGCCCTGGCGCGTGAGGCAGCCGAATACGGCGAGGTCTCCCTGATGGGGGAGGGCGAGGAGCAGCTCAACCAGGTGATCTACCTCCTGGAGGGCAACTCCGAGCCGACCAGCACCCTCGCCCGCGCCGCCCGTGCGCTGGGTGGTGGCCGCTGATGACCACCACGCCGGTATCCAAGGACACGTACGACGAGGGTCCGCAGCTCTCCAAGGGCGGCGCCATCTTCGTGATGGTCATCGCCTTCGCTGGGATGGTCCTGGCCACGGTCGACATGTTCGTGAACGGCTGGCTCGCCGCCCTGGCCCACCTGGGCTGGGCCGTGGGGGTGTTCCTGGTGATCTCCCTCGTCCTGGGCCTGGTCCTGAGCCTCGTGCTCGGGGCCCAGGCCGCTGGCGTCGAAAGTCCCGCCGAATCCCCCTGATTACCAAGCCCGGGATGCGAGATCCCCAGGTGATCCATGTCCAACAGCGGCCACCCCGCGTCACCGCACTCTTACGGAAAGAGGCCTCCATGTTCCGCCGTCTGCTCGACAGCATCGCCGAAGTCCGCGACCACCACGCCCTCAGCAAGGACATCAACGAGGCGGTCGCCAGCGGCGACCGCGAAGCCGCTGCGGCCTTCACCTCCCGCACCGGCACCCTGGCCGCCGCCCTCACCCGCTCCGGCAACGAGCGGCGGGGCGCGGAGATCAGCGACTACGCGACCCACGTAGCGGACGCCGACGGCAACACCAACCGCGTCCACCGCCTGGGCCGCAGCCCCCGGTAGCCCACCGCCTGCCTACGCGACGGGCCCGGCAGGAGACGACACCGCCGGGCCCTCACCCCCTCAGATCCACACCTGCACAGCCCCGGGCTGCCCTTCGGCCTGCCCGATTGCCCTCTGAGCCCCATGGAGATCCCTGTGACCGAGACCCCGACCGAAGCGTTCCAGCTCACCGTCGACGTGGTGTGCGCCTGCGACGGCAAGCTCGTGTTCGTCGAGCGCGGCTCGGAGCCGCACAAGGGCAAGCTGGCCCTGCCCGGCGGATACGTGGACGCCGGCGAGACCGCGATCGCTGCTGCCGTCAGGGAGTTGAACGAGGAGACCGGCATCGTCGTCCGCGAGGCGGACCTCGAGCTGGTCGGCTTCTACGACGCGCCGGACCGCGACCCGCGCGGCCGGTTCGTCTCCGTCGCCTTCGCCGTGACCGTCCCGGCCAACACCCGGGCCACCGCCGGGAGTGACGCGGCGGCCGTGCAGTGGCAGACGCCGAGCCCCGAACTGCGCCTGGCGTTCGACCACGACCAGATCGTCGCCGACGCCACGAAGAAGCTCGGCCTCCCGGCCCCCCGCCGCCGCTCCCGCGTCCGCACCAACCTGGGCCGCCGCGACTGACCGCCCCCGCCCCCAACTCACCTGCGCCCGCAGAGCCGAAAGGACACCCGCCAGATGGCCACACGCAACAGCCGCACCCAGACACGCGGGGGCGGCAAGCCCGCCGCGAAGAAGGCGTCGGCTGCAACCCCGACTGCACCGAAGCAGGTGCTGGACGAGGCTCGCGCCAAGGCCGACGGCATCGTCGCCGACGCCGAGAAGGTCGCCGCCGCCGCGATCGCCGAGGCCACCGAGGAGGCGGAGGGCACCGTCCAGAGCCTCCTCGACGAGGCACAGCAGCAGGCGGACGCCCTGCGCATCGCGGCCGAGCACACCGCCGCCACCGTGCGCGCTGACGCCGAGCAGGCCGCCGAGCAGCTGAAGACCGACGCCGCAGCCCAGGGCGACCAGCTCCTCGAACAGGCCCGCGCCGACGCCGAGACCGAGGCCGCCGACCGCCTCGCCCGCGCGGCTGAGGCCGCCGAGCAGCTCGGTGTCGAGGCCGCCGCGGCCGCCGACCGGCTGCGCGCCGAGGCCACGGTCGCGGCCACGGAACTGGTCGAGCAGGCGAGCGCCGACGTCGAGCACCTCCTGGCCAAGGCCCGCACCGACACCGAGCACCTGCGCGGTGAGGCGGAGCGGGTCCTGTCCCGCGGCCGGGAGGACGCCGAGCGGCTGCGCACCGACGCGGAGGCCGAGGCCGACCGGCTGCGTGCGGCCGGCGCCGCCGATCGCTCCCGCGCCCAGGACGAGGCGGCGGCCGTCCGTGCCGAGGCTGAACGGCTGCGCACCCACGCGCAGGAGACCGCCGAGGCGCTGCGGACCAACGCCGAGGAGACCGCCCAGCGCATCCGCACGGCCGCTTCCGCCGAGGCCGCCCTGCTGCGCACCGACGCCGCCGCGGACGCCGACCGCACCCGGCGCACCGCAGAGGCGGAAGCCGACCGGGCCCGCACTACGGCCCGCGCCACGGTCGAGGACGCCGAGAACCACGCCGCGCAGCTCACCGCCCAGGCCAAGGACGAGGCGGCCGGCATCGCCGCCCGGGCCCGCACCCAGGCGGAGGAGCTGACCCGGAAGGCCGAGACGGCCTACCAGGACGCCGAAGCGACCCTGGACCAGGCGAGGGGCGAGGCCGTCGTACTGCGCGCCGACGCTGGCGCCGACCGCGCGCAGGCCGCCGAGGCGCTGGAGCAGGCCACCTCCAAGACCGTGCAGAAACTGGAGAAGCGGAAGCTGAAGGACGACGCGGCCGAGGAGCTACGCGCCGCTAAGCGGAACCAGAAGGAGGCCCGTCGGCAGGGGCGCCCGACCCTTTCGGACAAGACGCGTAAGGCCCTGCAGTTCATGGCCGTCCGCTTCCTGATCATCGTGCCGATCCTGGCGCCGATGGTGGTCGCCTGGACGGGGCAGAGCGGCTTCGCCATGCGGGTGTTGGGGTGGTCGTTCGCCGGGTCCCTTGTCTACGCCGCGGCGTACGAGATGACCACCGCGTACTGCGCCTGGCTGTACGACCAGGCCCGCCGCGACGGCGACAAGGGCTGGGAGTACCGCCTCGCCACATGGGCCTTCGGTATCGGTGCCGCGGTCCAGCAGTGGTGGCACTACTCCCACGACTGGGCCGCCACCCCCAAGGCCGTCACCTTCTCCGCGATGTCGATGGTCGGCGTGGTCCTGTGGGAGTTGTTCGCCCGCCTGATTCACCGGCGCAAGCTCCGCGCGGACCGCAACCTCCCGCCGGCACTGCCGAGTCTGGGTGCGGCCCGCTGGCTGCGCTACCCGGTCCGCTCCTGGACCGCCCGCTCCTTGATGATCGACGACCCGGACGTGTGGGCCAACACCAGCCGCGCGTGGGCCTACGCCGGCCGCATCATCGCGGACCGCAAGGCCCGCCGGACCGGCAAGGCGTACGCGAGCGTCTACCTCGTCTCGGTCCGCCGGTCCGGACCGGACCACGGACCGTCCACTATCCCGGCGGTCCAGGACTTCATGGACCGGACCGTTCTGGACCGCCTGGGCCTTATGGACCGGACCGCCACGGGCGGGACCGCGCGGCCCGCTGGTGGACCGGGCCGGTCCAAGGAAGTGGACCGTGGACCGGCGGACCGGACCGCGCTGCCTCCCGGCGGTCCGGACCGCGCCTCGATGGCCCGGACGCCGGCGGACCGGACCGGCGGACCGGACCGCCCGCCGAAAGGTGCTGCGACCTCGGCGGACCGTGGTCCGGACCGGACGGCCCGGTCCGCCGGTCCGACCCCCGCGACTCGTCCGGACCGCACCTCCACAGACCGGTGCCTCGCCGACGGACCGCCGTACACGGCACCGGACGGGTTCGCGCTCAACGAAGCCGAGCAGCGGGCCATCGACGTCCTGCGGTCCACGAACCGGTCCATCACCAAGCGGAACATCGGCGACGTGATCCGGACCGAGGGCGGGTCCATCGCCTCGGACCGCGCGGCGGAGATCGCCCGTCACTTCCCCCGCTCCCTGCGGTCCGCGTAACCGGACCGGACCGCCGACCCCGAAGGACTCACATCATGACCATCCAGCCACCGGTCTACGAGTGGAGCGCGACCACCGCGCAGGAGGCGGAGACCTCCCTCGAGGCCGCCACCAACCTCATCGATGCCCACCTCAAGACCCTTGTGCCGGGCGACGCCTACATCAAGAGCGACACCCGGCGGAACGCGCTGGTCGGCCTGCGGATCTCCCTGGACCTCGGCCCGCTGCTCCTGGCCATCAACGAGTCCCGGGTGCTGAACGACCAGCTCGACCTGGACATCCCCAGCGACTCCTGACCAGGAGAGATGACCCGACTCCGTGACCGTTCCGGCCTCAGACCAGCCAGACCACAAGCCCGAGGAGAACAAACCATGAGCACGCCCTCCGAGCCGACCGTCCTGACCGCCACCACGGTCGGCGGTGCCCGCGACATCCTCGCCGCAGCCAGCAAGCGCCTGGAGTCAGAGGTCTCCAGCCGCCTCCCCGGCGACCGCGATGGCCAGGCGTGGGCCCGCGACCAGGAGTTCGACTTGGCCGTCACCGTCGACTGGACCCAGCTCGAGCACCTCAGCACCTACAACAAACCGGCCCTCTGACAGTGGACCGCCTCCACGACGCGATCGGCCCCCACCGAGAACGGACATCGCAGAGCGTGACGTGAAGCTGGGTGCGTCAACGTCAACGTCAACTGTCCGGACGTGACGAGGAAACCCCCTTGCTCTGGATCAGACCCCGGAAACGCCGTCTGAACAGCCAACTTGACGTTGACGCGGCTCCCTGACGTTGACGTTGACGCTCCGGCTTGACGCCATGCCCGACACGCACAGTCACACCCAACATTGCCGCCCTGAGTGGAGGAAACCCCCGTGAGCACGACCCCCGACTACGACATGGCGCCGCCGGCCGCCGCAGCGACTGCGCCGTCGCCCGCCGCCGGGCAGCCCCTGGCGTCGGGCGCGGCAGCAGCCACGGACCCGGGTGCACAGCGTCCCCAGCGTCGTCGCGCAGCATCACAGAAGGACGAAAGCCTCGCCGGGCTCCTGATCCCCGGCGGCATCATCACCGGGTTGATCTCGCTGTGCTGGCTCGTCCACGCCTTCGGCCTGCCGATCGTCATCTTCGCGATCCTCGCCGCCGCAGCTACCGCCGTAACCGCCGTCGCCATCAAGGCCGGCCGCCGGGCTGCCAAGGCCGCGGGCCGTACGCGGTTGGGCCGCGGCGGCGGAGGCCCGGGTGGCGGGCGCGGGGGCGGCCGGGCCGGTGGCCGCTCCGGCGGAGGACGATCCGGTGTAGGCAACCGTTCCGGCGGCACTGGGCCCTCGCGCCGCTCCGGCGGCGGTTCGAAGGGCTCCAACGCCCCTGGCCTCATGTCCCGCAAGCCCTCCGGCCTCGGCTCGCTCAAGTCGTCCCCCCGAACCGGCCCGAAGAACTCATCCAAGGGTGGCCTGGGCGGCCGGAGCGGTCTGGGCGGATCCCGCTCGACCGCTGGCCCCAAGCCGCTGAAGGGCAGCCCGACCAAGGGCGGCCTGGGCGGTGCGAAGGACCGCAAGGGCCTGGGCAACAGCGCCTCCGGAGGCCGGGGCGGCCTCCTGGGCAAGCTCACAAGCGGAATCGGCACGAGCCCCAAGGGGACCGGCTCGGGCAAGTCCAACCGGAAGAAGGCACCCGGCGGCTTGGGCGGCGGCAGCGGCACGGCGCCGAAGTCGCCGAAGAGGACCCCGAAAGGCACGACCGCGCCCACCGGCACTGGCGGCGGGAAGAGCTCCACGACCCCGGGCAGTGGCAAGCCCACGGCGCCGAAGACCCCGAAGTCACCCAAGGGCGGCAAGGGGAAGGGCAAAGGCAAGCACCGCCACTACACCTGGAAGAAGAACCCTCTCCGCAAATCCCGGGGCCTGGCCAAGAGCGCTTACGTCAAGGGCAAGGGCCTGTACCGGGCGGGCAAGCGGGGCGCGGCCTGGGGCTACAGGAAGGTCACCAGCTCCAAGTTCCGCCGCCGCCTGCACCAGGCTGCCACTCCGTTTCGCGCGATGTACCGCGGCACGCGCAAGCACGGCGGGAAGTTGATGGCCAACGCCCTGCGCGTCGGCGGTCGGTGGGTCCTGGGGGCGCACTCCTTCCTGGGTCACATCCGGCTGTCCACCAAGGGACCGAACTGGCTCAAGCCGCTCTCCAAGGTCCTGTACTGGGCCACCAGCCCGCTCGCGAAGCTCGTCAACGTCTCACGCCGATGGACGTGGCTCTCCGCCTGGATCTACAAGACCGCGACCGCCCGGCCGATCACCAAGCCCGTCACTGCGTCGGGCCCGACGGCCCCGACCGCGGGCACCGGCGCACCCGCGCCCGCAACCGTCCCCGGCAGCCGCACGTCCGTGCCGTCACCGGCCACCGCACCCGCAGGAGGAACACCCGTGGACACCAGCCCGGTTCACCACGCCTACCCGCTCATCTACGCCGCCGACGCCATCCGGATGGCCGCCGCCTCATTCGCCGCCGCCCCGGCCGACAGCATGAAGGGGTACGAAAACGTCATCGAGAACCTGGGCCACCTCGAGTTCGCGATGTGCCACCTGATGCACGACATCGCGCAGGTCACCGAGGACGACTTCAAGGTCAACCCCGAGATCCCGAACCAGTTCCGCAACGTCGGCATCCAGTTTCTGTCCCTGGGCCAGTTCGTCGACGCCACCCACAAGGTCTTCCGCGACGTCCACGCGGAGCAGCTGGAGAATCTGGAGAACCCCACCTGGCAGGGCCGCAAGTGGGACGTGTCTGCGAACTGGGCGCACATCATGCCGCAGTTCGCGTGGCAGGACCCGACTGCCCACGCTCTGCCGCTGATGCTCGCCTCCGGCGCGATCCGTGACGCGGGCATCCACATCCGCCTGCACCCCTCGGGGAGCATGTTCGGCTACGAGATGACGATCGAGCACCTCGCGCCGCTCGCCGAGGCGCTGTACGTGCTGATGGAGACCGTCGCCTCCACCACCGAGTCGGAGTTCGCCGTCCACCCGGCCATCCCGGCCATGCACCGCGACGCCGGCCAGCGCTTCCGTGACCTCGGCGGCGCCATCCAGGCCGTGCACCTGCTCTACCGGCTCCTGCACCAGGAGCAGCTCCACAACATCGAGAACCCCACCTACCAGGGAGCCAAGTGGGACGTGGGCCGCAACGCCCCCTGACCCGGCCCACACACCATCCCCGCTCGGCCACGACGACGTAAGGAGATTCTCACCATGGCCCGCTCGAAGGACCGCGAGGTCACCCCCTGGGTGCACGGGGTGTTCGAGACCCCGCTGTACACCTCCGGCGTGATCTACCTCGGAGGTGTCGGCCTGGGCGCCGTCGAGGACCTGGGCCACACTGTGCCGCTGGAGATGCTCGGCATCGGCTCGGTCGGCGGCGTCATCGCCGCCGCCACCGCCCGTTTCCTGCGCACCGGCGGCCCCAACCGCTCCCGCCGCGCCCGCTGGTTCCACACCGCCTTCACGGGCATCTGGACCAGCGCCGCAGCGGCCTGGATGAACTGGGTGGCGGGCGGCACGCCTTGGACGCTGTCCTCCGCCGCCACCATCGCCGCCGCCACCGTCGTCATCGCACCCTTCTACGGGGTCGACCGCTACCTGCGGGGCGACGAGATCGCCGAGCAGTGGGCGAAGGAAGAGGCGGCCGTTTCCAAGCCGCTCACCGACTGGCAGGAGCTGTTCGCCGCCGTCGGCGCCCGCGGCGTCGTAGTCGAGGACAAGGAGAAGGCCCACAACGGGTTCCGGCTGACCTTGACCCTCACCGAGACCGACTACGACGGGATCCTGCCGCTGCTGAAGCGGCTGGAGATGAAGGCCAGGCTGCGTACCGGCGCGCTCACCCTCAAGCCCGGCGCGCACGCCGCCGAGGCGTTCCTGTCGGTGTCCACCCGCAACGTCCTCGCCGAGCACGTCGACCTCGACGACAGCGACCACCCCATCACCATCAACGAGCCGCTGACGCTGGGCATGCTCGAGTCCGGCGAGCCCATCGAGCTCCTCATGCGCCAGAACTCGGTGCTCATCGCCGGCCAGAAGGGCTCCGGTAAGTCCGTCACGCTGCACGTCCTGATCTCCCTGCTCACCCGCTGCATCGACGCCGTCGTCTGGATGATCGACATGGCCAGCGGCCACACCGCGAAGCGGTGGCTGCGCCCGTGGGTGGAGGGCTGGAAGGACAAGGACGGCAACACCATCTCCCGGCCGCTGCTGGACTGGGTCGCCACCAACGAGGACGAAGCCGTGCGCATGTACAACGCCGCGCACGACATCGCCGACCAGCGAGCCAGGACCGCCCGCGGCGGCAAGCTCATCCCCAAGGCCAAGCAGCCCGCGATCATCGTGATCACCGAAGAGGGCTCGGACCTGATGGCCTGGAGCCCGGTGGCCGTCAAGCCCAAGACCCGGGGCATCAAGAAGGGCCGCAAGGCCGCGATCGACTACGTCGACGTGGTGCAGCGCGGCACCGGCCCCAACACCGGTGGCGGCGAGATCGACTCCCAGTACGACACCACGATCGGCCTGCGCTTCCGGAAGAAGGGCGAGGGCCAGTACGTCTTCCCCGACTTCTACCACCAGGTCAACCTCGCCGCCTTGCCCGGCAACGGCGCCTGCTACATCAAGACACCGGCCATGGACCAGGGCGAGCCGCCGGAGAAGGGCCGGTTCGCCTACGTCAACGACGACGAGGACAGCGACCACATCGAGAGGATGGCGGTCGCCCGGGCGAACATCCGCCCCGACCTCGACGACGAGGCCATCGCCATCGCCAACAAGTGGGGCTACAAGGACCGCTGGTCCGACCACGAGCGCAGCGGCTGGATGCTCGAGGCGTTCGGTATCGACGCCCCAGCCACCGCCCCCGGCGGCAGCGCCGCAGTCGGCGGTGGCACCAGCACCCTGCAGGCCGCCCCGCCCGTCCCGCCGACCACCGGCGGCAGCGGACCCAACCGGCCGGGCGGACGGCTGCCCAGCGAGCTGGGCGACATGCCCTCCGCCGAGGACTACCTCAAGAAGTACGACGGCGCGCAGCAGCCCCCCGCCGCCGGCCCGCCCACCGCAGGGGGCCCCGGCGTTCCCGGACCCGACGAGGCCACGGTCAAGGCCGCATTCGACAAGGTGTGGGCGGGTGTGGAGGGCCTGGTCCAGGAGGCCGCCGAGCAGCACGAGGCTGCCCGCCAGGCCGAGGAGGACAAGAAACAGAGCCGCGAGCACCCCCGCAAGAACGAGGTCCTCGACATGGTTCGCGACGCCGGACCCGAGGGCGTCACGATCGACGGCTGCCGCAACCGGCTCGCCGAGCTGTACCCCGACGAGAAGCCGCCGAGCCGCCAGTCCGTGAACAAGTGGTTCGCCGACCACGAGCACGTCATCCAGCCCGGCGGCCCCAAGACGCCGTACCTGTGGGCCGACCCCGACCACCCCGCACCGCCCGAGGCCCAGGACACCGAGGACGACGACCGGCCCGAGCCGCTCGAGGGCGACGACCTGGAGCTGTTCCTGCACGCCGTCGAGCTCGTCGTCTCCACCTCGTTCGGCTCCACGTCGATGCTGCAGCGCAAGCTCCGCGTCGGCTTCGCCAAGGCCACCTGGCTCATGGACCAGATGACCGCCCGCAACATCACGGGCCCCCAGGACGGCGCCAAGGCGCGCGAGGTCCTGGCCAAGCCGCACACCCTCGACGCCCTGCTCACCCGACTGAAGGAAGAGAACTGACCGTGGCCCTCTCCATCTCGATCATCGTGCTCCTGGCGATCATCCTGGTCGCCCTGATGCGCAGCGGCTCCCTGAAGACCGGCCCCGCCATCGCCGCGGTCCTGTTCGGCTTCTTCCTCGCCTCCACCGGCATGGCACCCGCCATCCACCAGGCCCTCCAGTCCGGCGCCAACGCCATCGCCGCCATCAAATTCTGAGCGGCTCGTGATGCCCCAGCCCGCCGACCACTCCCAGGACATCACCGGTCCGAGCGCCAGCGCCCATCTCGTCATCGCCGACCTCGACCCGAACAGCACCTTGGCCACGAGCCCGCTCCGGCGGGCCCTGGCCGCCCTCGAACCCGCCCCAACACCAGACAAGGACACCCACTGATGCACTCCGACCTCACCCAGGCCGAGTACGACAGCCAGGCCCGCGCCCTGCTCGCGCGCCTGGAGAACGAGGCCATCACCTCCACCCGGAACGTCCCGGCCCCCGGCCCGGTCGCCCCGGGCATCGCCCCCTTCGTTGTTCCCGACGGCTACACCGTCCGCGAGACCGTGGAGACCACCGCCGACGGCGGTACCCGGACCATCCGCGAAGTCGTCCCCCTCGCCCCGCCGCCGGCGTCCACCGCCGCCGCGGCGCCCGCCCCGCGCCCGGCCCCGGCACCCAGCGCCTTCACAGAGCGCCGCGCCCTGCCCCAGTGGCTCACCTCCACCCGCGCCAAGGCGAAGGCCATCGCGTACGTCACCGGCGCCGCGGCCGTCACCACCGTCGGCGCCGTGTACGGGGCCGACATCGCCACCAGCGTCTCGGCGGGCGCCACCGTCCTGTGGCACGCCACTCTGACCGTGCTGAAGGTCGGCGGCATCTGCCTTGCCGGCGCCCTGTTCCTGCGCCTGGTCTTCGGCGGTGGCCGCCGCCGCACCGGCACCTTCGAGGGCTCCATCAAGGGCACCTGGCGCCAGGACTGACACCTCAACCGCTCCCACCCCGATGCCCCGACCCGACGAGGAGACCCGCCCATGGCCAGCACCAGCCGCCGTCCCCGCACCAGCCGCTCCACGGCCCGCCGCCCCTCCACCCGCCGCCACCCCGCCGCCCGGCGTCCTGCCACCCCGCGCCCCTGGTACCGCCACTTACCCGCACGGGACGGCGGCTCAGTCCTGCTCGTTGCCGCGGTAGCGCTGTTCCTCATCGGCAACTACCTGAGTCACCACCCGGCCGTCTTGACTGGGCTCCTGGTGCTCCTCGGCCTGGCCGCGATCGTGGCGGGCTACTACGGCGGCCGCCGGTGGACCCGTCGCCGGGGCCGCGCCGGGTGGGCCACGCTGCCCACCGCCATCGATGGCTGGCGAGCCCTGAGTCCAGGCGGCTTCGAGGAAGCCGTCGCCCAGTTGTGCCGGCGAGACGGCTGTACCTACGTGACTGTGCTCGGCGGAGCGGGGGACCGGGCGGGCGATGTGACGGCGCGCACTCCCGACGGGCGCTGGCTGTTGGTGCAGTGCAAACGGTTCGCCGAGGCGAGGAAGGTGCGTGCCGAGGTGCTCTATCAAGTGAACGGCACCTACCGGGACACCCATCGCTGCGATATGGCAGCTGTGGTGACGACCAGCACGTTCACCACGAGCGCGGTCGACTGGAATTGCGACCTTGAGGTGCCTCTGCGACTGTTCGGCTCCCGACAGCTCCTGGACTGGGCGGCGGGCACGGGACCCGCCCCCTGGCAGTAACCACCTCCAAACCATTCCTTACGTGTTGGGTTTCATGTAGTGTGGGCTGCACCGGAAGGCCGCGGGCATCGGCCGCACCGGTGGACGGAAACAGCCGTGGAGCAGCTGGATCCGTCGGGCAGTACGGGAGATTGGGAGCGCATCGGCCCCGGTCCGCCGCCATCAGGGCGCGGACCGGGGCCGCTGTCGTACCCGACGTGACGAGCTGCGGGGGCTTCTGCGGTGTGGTCCTCTCGCGGCTGAAGCCAGCCACCCGGAAGCTGTATGTAGGCGAGACTTCGCCGACCAGGGTGGGAAGGCTGGTGGCGCAGTGCCCGCAGCGGACGGTGGAAGGAGGCCCTGATGGCGCTGTTGCCTCCCATCACCCCCATGCTCGCCCAGCCTGCCGAGTCACTTCCGAGCCCCAGCACTCTGGCGCGCGGCTTGGTGGCCCTGGAGCAGAAGCTGGACGGCCACCGCGCGATTGTCTTCACCCCTGGCGGCCCCGGCGGACGCCTCCGCTTGCAGACTCGCCGCGGCAGCCTGATCCAGGACCGATTCCCCGACCTGGTCGCGGCCGGCGAGCAGCTGCCCGACGGCCTCGTTCTCGATGGCGAGCTTCTCGTCTGGGACACCGAGACCGGCCAACTGTCCTTCGAAGGACTCCAGCGGCGAGCCGCTGCCCGGTCGCGCACCGCGGCCACGCTGGGCGTACGTCTGCCGGCCTTCTATGTTGCCTTCGACGCCCTCCAGATCGACGGGACCGAGCTCCTGACGCGCCCGTACCGCGATCGCCGCCGCATTCTCGAAGGCCTCTTCGCAACCCACCAGTTGACCGCGCCGTGGACGCTCTGCCCCATGACCACCGACCTCGCCACGGCCCAGGAGTGGCTGGAGACCTGGACCGACGTCACCGGGGTGGAAGGCCTTGTCGCCAAGCGCATGAACCAGCGCTACCAGCCGGGCCAACGCGGCTGGACCAAGATCAGACGGCGGGACACCACGGAGGCCATCATCGGTGCGATTACGGGCACTCTGACACGACCGCAGCTCCTCGTCCTCGGCCGCTACGACGAACACGGCCGCCTCCGCACGGTGGGCCGTACCGTGCCCCTGCGCCCGGACACCGCGCAGCAGGTCGCTGCGCATCTGGAAGCCGCTGGTCCCGACCACCCCTGGAGGGGAGTGAAGTTCTCCTCAGCATGGGGGTCCCGGGACGTTCTGAAGACAACCCTGGTCCGTCCCGAACTGGTGGCAGAGATCAGCGCCGACCGGGCCGTCGACCATGGTGGCGTCTTCCGCCACCCGCTGCGCTTCCAGCGACTTCGCCTGGAGGCGGAGCCGGCGGACACGCCACGCTTCGGCCACGGGCCCGGCGCCCCAGCAGACTGAACTAGTCCCTTACGTGGCGGTCGGACGAAGTCGCGAACCAGTACATGACCTGCTCGTTCGTCTCCATGCCCAGTTCACTGCGCAGCTGCGCCATCTCGGCGCCGACCGTGCGGACCTTCCAGCCGAGCTGGCGGCCGATCTGCGCGTAACTGTGGCCCTGGCTGATGCCTCGCAAAATGGAGCGCTGGCGAGCAGATGTGATGGGCCGAACAGCGGGAGCGGGGGAGTCCTCCGCTTCGGCCTCGGACGCCGCAGGAGTGGTGTCCCAGGGCACCGCGTGCAGCCATTCGTTCTCGAAAGCACGCCGGATGTAGCCGATGGCCGCAGGGTCCCGAATGTGCCACGCACCAGCAGCCGCAGGCCGTCCGTCGACCAGGTCAGGGACGAAGGCATCGGTTCCGTCGATGACGATGGTCTTGGTCAACGGCGCATCGACAGTGCGGATCTGAGCTCCCAGCTCCAGCGCCATGGCGACGTAGCGTCGGACATGCGGGGCGGTCAGGTTGGATCGCTGGTAGATGGTGCGCAGGACGACCCCGCGCTCCATCATCTCCGTATCCCGGCTCTCGGAGTTCTTCAGATGCTCGGGCCGGCGCGCGCCGGGATGCATGGTCAGCACTTCCCGCTGAGCAGCGTAGGTGAGGCTGGTCAGTACTTTGTGGACCTCGTTCGACCCGTCCAGGAAGCGCGACTGGTAGTCACCGCTCGGCGTTCCGAACAGGCCGCGCTCGCCGTCGATGTCCTCGAGGAAGCCTTGGATTTGCGCCATGAACCCTGCGGCCGCGACCAGCTGCTGCTCGGCGGCCGCGTGCAGGTGCCGTTCGATGTCGGAGCGTGCAGACAGAACGTAGGTGCTCGGCCGGTAGGGCTCGGGGCGCAGTACGCCGAGCCTGGCCAGTTCACCGAGTCCCGGGGTGTCCTCCGCGATCTGCTCACCCTTCAAGGCACGGCGCAGCAGATCGCGTGCGGGGCTCGTGAGGGTGGGCGGCCGCTGGATGTCGGGTGTTCTGTCGGTATTGCTCATGATTTATTGCTGCGTCCTCCGGCGTTGCGTCTACACGCAGTGCTACCAGCCTTGATGTCGAGAGTGGAGGCGGCCAGCCTAGGTCAATGACATATGCAGGTCAGGTGTTTTCCAGGGGTTTTCCCTGACCTGGTCATCCGTCCTCCTGAAAGGACCCTTCCCCCGTGACTGTTGCTCGCCGAATCCGAACGGCTGCCGCGGCGGCACTTCTTGCCGCCTGCGCCGCCTTGGCTGTCTCTTCCCTACCCGCCGTCCATCACGGCGGCCCTGCACTTGCCGATACGCATTGGGACGTCGTCACGCCGGCGCCTGCCAGCCCGGACACGATTGTGGCTCCCGCCGACACCAACTGGGACTAGCCGCAAGGCTTGGGGTGTCTGCCCGGGCGCGGCTCGGGCAGTGCACCTCGCTCGCCGTAGCAATACGGCACCGGACGCACCACCAGGTTCCAGCGGCCCGGGACTGCCCCCCGACAGTTCCTTGCACGCACAGATGACAGCGCGGAGTGCTCCTCGCGCGACCTGTACGCCAGTGGTGTTCACGTCGTAGCGGACCTCTGCATCACAGACCCATGCTGCGCCGCCTCGAAGATGTCGCGTCTCGACGCGAGCCGAGTGCAGCCAGCAATGCACCGTGCACAGCAACTGCCAGAAGGGGCCGGGGAAAATGGCTTCAGTAGTACCGCATCGCACCAGTCGGTCCGCCCAGGGCGCGGCGAGCGGGGAGGACCTCCCGCAGCCGGAGCCCGGCGGTGTCCTGCGTCTGGTGGCCTCGGGGATGACCCTGGCGGCGAACGGGGTCGCAGACGGAACGCAGCTGTCGGTCGTCGAGCAGCCCAGGACCGTGTCACCGACGCTGGAGTGCGCCCGGGCCATCCGTCAGTCGCGGACGGCCGACATCGGCGGGCTGATCGAGCGTATGCGCAACACGGCGCCCGCCGCGCGGCCCGGGTTTTGACGCTCGGCGGCGCCGCGCTGATCATCAGACCTACGGGCCCGGCGTGACATCCATCCCCTTCTCTAAACCCCCCGTGCCGAGAAGACCGCCGGGCCCGACTGCACTTCCCGCCGGGAGCCCGCTCCCACGCGCAACGCCCCGCCGACGGCGGGGCGTTGCTGCTTTCGGTGCAGGGCCGAATGTGATGGGCCCCACCGGAGGGGCGGGGCCGGGTGGCTGGGTCAGGCTTGCGCGTACCGGACGGCGAGCGCGTGCAGCCAAGGCGGCACATCCTTGAGGGTCGTGCCGACGAAGCTGGTGGACGTCACGACGTCGGGCCGCCCCGTGCGTCGCGCCCGATAGCCGCTGACGTGTACGCCGCGCAGCCGCGTGGTCCCCTGCGCAACCTCGATGACGTACTCCAGCCACACGATGCCCGGCGTGAGCGCCGTGAGTTCGGAGCCCGCGGACAGTTCCGGCGCACCCTCGACGTTGAGGGTCTGGACGTACTCGGTCGTCCTGCGCAACTCGCGCACCGCGCGCGAGACTTCCTGTACCGCGACCCCCTCCAGCGGATCGGCCGGTTCAGCCGGTGCCGCCTGCTCCGGGATCAGGCGCACCGTGCGGCCGCAGGACGTGGTGACGAGCAGCGGCTTGCACTCATCGGCCGCCCACATGACGGCCTCTGCGATGTCCTGGTTTCCGTCGTTCCAGTTGATCTCGTACTGCTCCATGAGCATCCTCCTTGTGTGCGGCCCGGCCGCCGCCGTCAGGCGGCGGCGACTATCTGGGCGGCGATCCGGTGGTAGCAGGTGTGCTGGCCGCGCAGTCCGGCCGGGCAGGTGCACGCCTGGGCGGCGGTCTTGTAGGTGCCGGTCCCGCTGGAGGCGACCGCCTGGAAGACCCGGCGGGCACGCAGGGGGATCAGACCTCCGATGGTGATCAGGTCGAGGGCCTTGGCGACCAGGGCGGGCTTGTGATCGGCGACCGCGCGGGCGGCGGCCTTGATCCGGCGCAGGCAGGTCGGGCCGTACCCGGCCGCGGTGGAGTGAGCGGTGCGCAGGGCGCGTCCGCAGCGGAGGCAGTGGGTGTGGCCGGTGGTGGTGCGCTGCATCTCTGCCTCCTGGGTGCGGGTCGTCCTCACGCCTCAACTATACAACGCATCGTTGTAAAGTGGGAAGTCGTGCGGCAAGGTTCTCCACGCCAAGACGTCCGTCCCGCACCTGTGTGACTGATCATGACGCTTGTCACCGTGAGCGCGGTATCTGTCACCACGACCCTCGGCTGGAGCTGCCACAAGATCGGCCACGCCGACCGGCGCAGGTCAGGGCCGTCTCGCGAGATCGGCGCAGGTGACAGCAAGCGTGCGAACGGCGAGCTGGTGACAAGTAGCGCGCTCATCCGGTGTCAACAACCGTGCTCACGCCGACGAGGAACGCCAGGCCGCGCCTGGACGCTGGTGACAACCACCGTGCTCAGTCACAACCTGCCGCGACGCCCGCCCGGGGGACCCCGGCGGTCAGGGAAAATGGATCACGGCACTGTGGGGGTGGACGGAGTTGCCATGGGCACCCCCACGCCCACCGCCGCGGTGACCTACCTCGGAACCCGCGAGATTCCCTTCAACCAGCTCGACCGGTTCCCCGGCAATCCCCGGCGCGGTGACGTCGACGCCATCCGCGGCTCGCTGCGCCGCCACGGGCAGTACCGCTCCCTGGTGGTCCGAGCCGTCGACGACGACCGGTTCGTGATCCTGGCCGGCAACCACACCTCGGACGCCTTGCGTGCCGAAGGTTATGACCTCGCGCGGTGCGAGGTCATCGAATGCGACGACGACCAGGCCCGGCGCATCAACCTCGCCGACAACCGCCTCGCCGAGCTCGGCTCGTACGACAACGAGGCCCTGGCCGACCTGCTCTCCTACCTGGACGGCGACCTCGAGGGCACCGGCTACAGCGCCGACGACGTCGCCGACATCCTCGGCACCGACTCTGAGCCCGAGCCGCCGCTCACCGAGCCCGACGACATCCCCGACGTCCCCGCCGAGCCGCGCTCGCGGGTCGGCGACGTGTGGATCCTCGGCCGCCACCGGCTCCTGGTCGGCGACTCCACCGACGTCGCCGCCGTCGAGGAGATGCTCGACGGCGACCGCTGCGACGCCATGTGGACCGACCCGCCCTACGGCGTCGACTACGTCGGCAAGACCAAGGACGCCCTGACCATCTCCAACGACGGCGCGGCCGACCTTCCCGAACTCCTTGCCGGCGCCTTCGCGGTGGCCACCGTCGCGCTCAAGCCCGGCGCCCCGCTGTACGTCGCACACGCCGACACCGCACGCATCGTCTTCGAGACCGCGATGCGCGACGCCGGGTGGCTGGTACGCCAGAACCTGATCTGGGTCAAGAACACCATGGTCCTGGGCCGCTCGGACTACCACTACCAGCACGAGCCGATCCTGTACGGCTTCACCGACGCCCCGGCCGGGTCCGGGCGCCTGGGCCGCGGCGGAGACCGGTGGTACGGCGACAACGCCCAGACCACGGTCTTCTCCGTCGACAAGCCGGCCCGCAACGCCGAGCACCCGACGTCCAAGCCGGTCGAACTCATCACCGCAGGCCTGCGCAACTCCTGCGCGCCAGACGCCGTCGTCTACGAGCCCTTCGGCGGCTCCGGATCGACACTCATCGCCGCGCACACGACCGGCCGCGCCGCCCGGGTCGTTGAGCTGGACCCGCGCTACGCCGACGTCATCTGCCGCCGCTACCAGGAGCACACCGGCGACCAGCCCGTCCTGAAGGCGAGCGGCGAGGCCCACGACTTCACCACCTCGTCCCACGACGACTGACAGGGGGGTTGATCCATGCCCGCGTCCAAGGCCCAGCAGGCCGCCACCGCTCACCGCCGCGCCCAGGCCATCGCGCTGCGGCTCGCTGGCATGGACTACCAGACGATCGCCGAGCGGCTCGACTACGCCGACCGCGGCGCCGCGTCCAAGGACGTCCATCGAGCTCTGGAGAACAACCTCGAAGCGGAGTCGGTCGCCGCGGCAACCCTGCGGGAACTCGAAGTCCAGCGCCTGGACCGGATGCAGGCCGCCGCCTGGGCCAAGGCCGCCAAGGGCGACCTCAAAGCGATCGAAACCGTCTTGAAGGTGATCGACCGCCGGGCACGGCTGTTGGGCCTGGACCGACCCGCACGCACCGAGATCACCGGCGCCGACGGCGGCCCGCTCCAGGTCGAAGCCGTCGACATCGCCGAACTCGAACGCCTCATCACGCTGTCCGACGGCACCAGCTCCGACACCGAACCGGCGGGTGAGGCGTGATGCCCGCCCACCCGGCCGCCTTCGCCTACCTCGCCGCCCAGCTGCGCCGCACCCGCGACCCCGCCTGGCGCGACCACCTGCTGGACATCTGGCTCGACATCCGCGACCGCGCCACCGAATGGGACGCCCGCCAGTGGGGGCTCGAGCCCGACTCCTGGGCCCGGCGCATCATCGCCGACCACACCGAAGGACGCCCCGCATGAGCGCGACCCCAGCCGGCCTGCCCGGCACCATCTACGTCAGCACCCGCGACATCGCGCTGGACGACCTCACGCGCTATCCGGGCAACCCCCGCCGCGGTGACGTCGAAGCAATCCGGACATCCATACGCCGCTACGGCCAGTACCGCAGCCTGGTCGTCCGCGACACCGGCGACGCCCTGGTCGTGCTCGCCGGCAACCACACCTCCGACGCGCTGCGCGCCGAGGGCCACACCACCGCTCGGTGCGAAGTCCTCACCTGTGACGACGACACCGCGAGGCGTATCAACCTCGCGGACAACAAGCTGGCCGAGCTCGGCTACTACGACGAGGAGGACCTGGCGGCCATGCTCGCCGCTCTGGACGGCGACCTCGACGGCACCGGCTGGAGCCAGCAGGAAGTCGCGCGCCTGCTCACCGACGAACTGCCCGCCGGGTTCCCGGCGTTCGACGAGTCGATCGCCGAGGCCCTCAACCCCACCACCCACACCTGCCCGCAGTGCGGGCACACCTTCACCAACGCGGAGGCCGGGAAGTGAGCCGCCTCCCCGTTGCCCGCACACGGCTCGACTACGGCCAGGTCCTCAAGGACGCCTGGGCCGCACACCTGGCCCCACGCGCGCCTGACGCGCCGACCGTGATCTCCACGTTCGCGGGCGCCGGCGGAAGTTCGCTCGGCTACTCCATGGCCGGCTACCGGGAGCTGCTGGCCGTTGAGTGGGACGACCACGCGGCTGCGTGCTTCGGACGCAACTTCCCGCACGTGCCGCTGCACCACGGCGACATCGCCGACCTCGACCCGGATGCGCTCGGCCTCGAGCCCGGGGAGCTGGACGTCTTCGACGGATCGCCGCCGTGCCAGGGGTTCTCCGTCGTCGGGCGCCGCCAGGTCGACGACCCACGCAACCAGCTCTTCCGCGAGTACATCCGCTGCATCAACGCCTGGGCCCCGAAATGCTTCGTGATGGAAAACGTGGCCGGCATGGTGAAGGGGCAGATGCGCAGCCTCTTCGCCGAGATCCTCACCTCGCTCAAGGAGGCCGGGCCCGGGTACAGGGTCACCGCCCGCCTGCTCGACGCCTCCTACCTGCGGGTGCCGCAGAAGCGGCTGCGCATGATTTTCATCGGTGTGCGGCGCGACCTCGGTCTTGACCCGGTGCACCCGGTTCCGCAGTCCCGGCCGATGACGGTGCGCGAAGCGTTCGCCAACCTCGCAGACCCGGGCCCCTACCAGCTGCCCTCGGGCAAGGCGGCCCACGTTGCGCCGCTCATCCGTCCCGGCGAGGACGGCGGTGATGCGCTCCACCGACTTGGCGGCAGAAACGCCTACTTCAGTCTGCAGCGTCTGAGCTGGGATCGGCCGTCCTTCACGCTGATCAAGGCGATCTCCTCGTCGCGCAACGGGCTGCTCCACCCCGAAGAGAACCGGCTGCTGGGCATCAAGGAGCTGGCGCGACTGCAGTCCTTCCCGGACGCCTACGACTGGGGCGACAGCCCCGTCGAGAAGGTGTGGTCCCGCATCGGCAACTCGGTGCCGCCGCTCATGATGCGCGAGATCGCCCAGAACCTGCGGGAGAAGGTCCTCTAGCCGCCGAGCGGGTTCCGAACCCCCAACGGCCTTCCATCCTTACAACGATGCATTGTATAGTCTGAGAGTACGGAGAACACCGAACCGAACAGGAGAACCCGTGAGCAACCAGGCTGACGACAACGGTATTGACGTCCTGATCCACCGGCGCCCCTTCAGCACCAACGTGGTGGCCGAGTCCCGTACCGGCGCCCCCGAAATCCTGCTCGCCGCCCTCGACGGCCTCGGCTTCGACCGGAAGGGCCAGGCCATCTACATCTGGCACGAGCTGCCCGACAGCACGGACGCGGACGAGATCTCCCGCACCTGCCGACGCGCGAAGAGCACCCTCCTCGCGGCCGGGTACAGGGCTGTGGTCGACGACCGCCTGATCCAACAGCCTCAGTAACAGCGCGCCGAGTTCCGCTCCGCCCACCAGGGCACCACACCGCCTTCGGGCGGTGTGTCTCATGGAGGACCCATGCCGCACCTCGACCAGCGGCGCGCCGAACTGCTCCGCCGCCGCCTTGCGGGAGACGACTTCGCCACTCTGGCTCGCGAGCTGGACTACACCGACGCCGCCGAGGCCGCCGCTGACTTCACGCAGGCCCTCGCCGACACCGAGCCGCTCGAGGCCGCCGCACGCGACGAGGCCGATCGGCGCGCACTGGACGAACTCCAGCACGCCATCTGGGACCAGGCGGCGAACGGCGACCTCGACGTCATCGACACCACGCTCGCCATCCACGACCGCCGAGTCCGCCGCCTGGGACTGGACGCGGCGGCGCACCAGCTGGCTGACGGCCCCGCGCCGGCCCCGGCCGCCGTCACCGAGGCCGAGTTGGACGAGCTTCTCGCGCTGATCGAGGACCCGCCGATCTGAGGGATCATGTAGGGGTGCGCGGGGGTGCACGGAGCCCCTGATGATGAAGGCGCCTGAGCAGGAGGAACACCTCCTACAGCGCTACCGGACCCTTCCCCGAGACCAGCGTCTCCTCATCGCCCGCACCGCCTCACCAGACCTGCGCATCCGCCTCGCGCACGTCGAGCGGCAGCTGGCGATGGACCGCTCCCCAGGATCACTGGCCGCCCTGCTGACCGAAGGCCGCGAGCTGCAGGCCCGCCACCTCAACCTCATCGACTCGGCGTTCATGCGGATCGCCCGTGGCGAGCGGATCCGTCTGCTGCTCAACATGCCGCCCCGGCACGGCAAATCACAGCGCGCCGCGCGCTGGGCCCCGTTGTGGTACCTGCGCCGCCACCCCACCCACCGGCTGATGATCGCCTCGTACTCGGCCGTCCTCGCCGAGGGCCACGGCCGCTGGCTGCGCGACTCCATCAACGAGTACGGCGACCAGCTCGGCATCTCCCTGCGCTACGGCAGCAAGGCCGCCGGACGCTTCGACCTGGTCGGCGGACCGGGCGGCCTGGTCACCGCCGGCGTTGGCGGCTCACTGACCGGCATGGGCGCCAACCTGGCGATCGTCGACGACCCGCTCAAGGACGCCAAGGCCGCCGCGTCGCCGACCGTGCTCGGCGACCTGTGGGACTGGTGGCAGCAGGTCCTCAACACCCGCATGGAGCCCAACGGCAGCATCGTGGTCATCCAGACCCGCTGGTCGGAGAACGACCTCGCGGGCCGCATCCTCACCCAGGACGCAGCTCGCGACCGCGCCCGCTGGACAGTCATCAACCTGCCGGCCGTCGCCGACACCCCGGACGACGTCCTCGGCAGGGCCATCGGTGACCCGCTGTGGCCCGAGCGGTTCGGCCTCGAACACCTGCAGAACTTCCGCGAGGAGGTCGGCGAGCGCGGCTGGTGGGCGCTGTACCAGCAGCAACCCCGCCCGCTCGAGGGCGGCATCTGGCAGTGGTCCTGGATCCGCAACCACCGCATCACCGCCGAGCAGCTGCGCGGCATCAACCTCACCCGCATCGTCGTCGCCGTCGACCCGGCGGGCGGCGGAGAGGACAGCGACGAGGTCGGCATCGTGGCCGCCGGGCGCGACGCTGCCGGGAACCTGTACGTCCTGGCCGACCGCTCGGGGAAGATGGGCGCGGCCGACTGGGGCCGCGTCGCCTGCGAGCTGGCTCTGGAAGTCTCCGCCGACGCCCTGGTCGTGGAGTCCAACTTCGGCGGCGACATGACCAGGCAGGTGTTGGTCCAGGGCTGGGACGAGTTGGTGCGCGGGGGCGGGCCCGAGGCGGCCGGGGCCCTGCGCCCGCGGATCATCCCCGTAACGGCCAAACAGGGCAAGAGACTCAGGGCGGAGCCTATCGCGCAGCTCTACGAGCAGGCCCGCGTCCGGCACGTGGGGGAGTGGCCGGCGCTCGAGGTCCAGATGGTCACCTGGATGCCCGGCCTGGACAGCCCCGACCGGATGGACGCCTGCGTGCACGCGCTGACCGAGCTGGCGGCCCCCGGCACGAAGGACAACGGAACCGGCGGCTACCGCGACGGCCGCCTCAACGGCCGACGATGACGAACCGGCCCCCGGCCGAAGAGCCGGGGGGCGGTCGCGATCGGCGTCAGCCGACCTTCAAAAGGGTCCAGCGCTGCTTCCCGGTCCCGGGGCCCCAGTCCGCGTCGGTCTGGGCCACCCGGAGGTCGTACCCCCGGGTCGCGGCCCGCAGGGCGTCCGCGTCGGAGGCGTAGTCGTGGTCGTCGTAGTAGACAGTGGTGTCGTCGTCCTGGAAGGCCAGCCCGGTCGCCGGATTCAGTTCCTTCAGGATGTACAGGGCCATCGTCGTGTCCTCCTCGTCGTGGTTCCGGCCCGCGCTGCGGGGCGCAGGCTGGGCGATTCGGCCTGGGGCCCGCAGCGCGGGCCCCAGGCCGTCGGGGCGCTTTAGTGGCCCCACTCCAGGGCGTTGGTCGCGTCCTCGCTGAGGTAGCCGACCTGCTCGCCCTCGCCGATCCAGCAGGTGCCGTCCTCCGCCTCGACCACTTGGCCGATCGTGTACTCGAAGGGGTACCGAGGCTGCATGGCCAGGCGGATCGGGGCGTCGGGGTCCACGCCCTCAAGCTGCTCGATCAGTTCCGCGACCGTCATTCCCATCTCCGCCATGCTGGTCTCCTTCGTCGGTTCGGCTGGGGCTCGGGGCGCCCCCTTCGAGATCAACTATACAACGCAACATTGTAAGGTGTGAAGGGGTTTCGTGATCTTTCTCGGCAGGGGAGCGCGCCGCCAGGTGCGCTCCTGGACGCCGCGTACCGCCCGGTGGTCGGCCGGGCGGTACGCGGCGTCCAGGCGGCTACGCGGCGCAGGTGTCCAGGATTGCGATCCCGTGGGCGGTGGTCTGGAACTCCCATATCGCGCCGTGCAGCAGGGTGTCGCGCGCCGCCTCGAGGTTCCCGTCGTACTCGGCGAGGTCGATGCGGCCGGTGCCTGCCGCGTCCTGCAGCGCCTGCCGCCAGTCCGCGCCTACGCCCATCACGCGGGTGTCGCGGTAGTCGAGGAAGGTGGTGCGCAAGGTGTCCCGCCGCCAGCTGCGCTCCTCGCTGTCCAGCTCGCTCGCCGGTCCGAAGTTCTCATCGATGTCCCTGCGGGCAAAGGTGGCGCTGATCAGGGCTCTGCGGAGGGTGCTGGTCATCTCGGCCATGCCGTTCTCCTTCGTTATGGGGTGGGCCCGTCTTCCGTTGCCCCAACTATACAATGCAGCGTTGTAAGGTTGGAAGTCGAGGAGCGATCTTTCTGGGCAGGGGGCTCCACGGGCTGCGCCCCGGCATCGGCCGGGGCGCAGGTCAGACCGTGATCGCCTTCCACCGCGTCACGTAGTCGGCGGCGGCGGCCCGCAGGAAGGCGGCGGCCAGGTGGTACGTCGGGCCGTCCACTCCGACGTCGGCGCCGAACGGGTACCCGTCGGGGTGGTCGGGATGGGGGCCGGGGTTCAGGTACAGGTCGCTGCAGACCACGTAGCCGGAGAAGCCCCAGTCGCCGACCTCGATCATCTGGTCGTGCACGTCCCTGGCGGCCGGGTCGCCCAGGCTCACCGAGACGGCGGGCTCGTCGTCGAAGTCGTACGAGGCGGGGTCGTCCCGGTAGACCGGGTCGATGTACTTGTCGATCAGCAGGGCTCCGGTGATCGGGCAGTCGGAGCCGGGGAAGTGGATCGCCGGGTCATGAACGGCGTACCGGATGCTCGTGGTGCCGGGCACCCAGGCGCCGACTCCGTGCACTTTCAGGGGGTCGCACGCAGGCAGTCCGTGCTCGTTCAGGTCCAGGCTCACGGTGAACATGACTTCCTCCCCTCGGGCCGGCGGGTCCGGCCTCATGGAACTTACCTTATAATGTTTCGTTGTAAGGTGGAAGTCGTTCGGGCCCTTTTCTCGATCTTGGGAATGCCGCGCACCCCCGGCTCCGGGGGAGCGGGGGGCGCGAAAGCGGGGCGGGCTCAGGCGTCGGGGTCCTTGAGGTCCGAACGAAAGCCCTGGCCGGGCCGGTTGGCCACCCATTCCCTGATGGTGTCCGGGTGCCATCCGGGCTTGTCGCCCAGCATGACGTCCGGCTTGGGCAGTAGGTGCTTCTTCTGCGACCAGTAATAGCGGATGGTTCCGACGGCCACTCCAGCCGCATCGGCGACCTTCGCGTACCCCCACACCTCGGCCTGGCCACCGGGAGCATTGCTCCTGGCCTTCTGCTTCGCCGTCGCGGAGGGCTTGTCCGTTTCCTTGGTCATGATCCTCGTCCTCGTGTCGTCGGTGCAACGATGGGGCGGCGTGGTCCACCCCGCTTGCCTCGGGGTGGACCACGCCGATACCGCGGCTGCTCAGGTCGTCTCGACCGTGCGCATGATGAGCTGGAGCAGATCGTCGTACGACGCCGACTGGGTGGCGGACGCCGCGAAGGTTGCTGCCGCCTCGCTGTGCCCGGCCTGCCGCAGCGCCCTGCGTACGAGCCCGATGAGGTGGTAGGCGTTGCCGCCTGCGCTGGACAACTGCACCTCCATGTCGGGGTATTCGGGGCCTGCGGGCTGCGTGGCGTGGTCCATGGCTGATCCCTCCCGTGCCGGACTGCCTGCTCCCGGCACTGACTATACAACGGTTTGTTGTTTCGAGCCCTACAATACAATGTAGTGTTGTAGGGTGAAAGCCTGTCGGCCCGAAAGGACGCCGCTCATGTTGACCCCCGCCCGCCTCGCCGAGATCCGTGCGCTGCTCGACGACGAACACCGCACCCACGACCAACTCGAGGATGCCCTACAGGAACTGCTCGACGACCGCGCCGCCCTCCTCTCCGCGGAGGCCCGATTCGCCGTCCGCTGGAACGGCGGCAGTGAACCGGCGACCTGGGACTACGCCGAAGCCCAGACCCAGGCTCGCGCCGCGCTCGCACGAGGTCACCACAACGTTGGTGTCGCCTGCTACCGCCTCGAGCAGGTCGACTGGGTGCGCGCCACCGAGTTCGTCCACGAAGAGCCGCGCTGACGCCCGCCCGTCGGCCCGTCCTGCCCCGATATCCTTGATCACGGCGCGGGGCCGACGGAGGACGACGTGGGCCTGCGGCAGTTCATCATCGACGCCTGGGGCTGGCTCAACTACAAGCCTGTCTACGCCGACCCGACCACCGGCGACCCCAACCGGCGCGCCTTTCCCGGCGCCTTCGCGACGTGGGTGCCCGAAGAGGACACCCGACGGCTGGCCGCCTACACCGTGCTCGCGGCGTACGACGGCGGCCAGGCCGGCGAACTCGCGGAGGTACGCGACGGAGCCGATGCCCGCGAGCGCCGAGAGTACGGCGACCCCGCCGCTTTCATCGACGCCATCACCAGTGACGTCCTCGGCGACGAGCAGCGCATCGTCGTCGACGGCACCGAGCAGGATGACACCACCACCGAGGACGACGAGGCCCGCGCGGTCCAGGAGGACCTGCTCACCTGGGCTGAGGACGAACAGTTCGCCATGCGGATGCAGCAGGCCGAGCGTAAGGCCGTAGGCCTCGGCGACGCGGTCTACCGGCTGTCCTGGGAGCCCGACAAGCGCCGTCCCGTCGTACGGGTCGTCGACCCCGGCTTCTACTTCCCGGTCCTCTCCGACGACGGCGAGTTCCCAGTCCGCGTGCACTTCGCGTGGGAACTGCCCGCCGACCCCCGGCGCGGGCTGAAGGACCGGCTGCGTCGCATCACCTACGAACTCGGCCCCATCCGGCCCGCGACCGTCACCCGCACGACCGACCGCGGGCGGGCGATGCGCACCTTCGCCGGCGACCAGGACGACCCGCTGCTCGTGCCTGGCGACACCGCCGACGAGCAGGGGACCATCTGGCGCCAGTACGCCTGGAACGACGAGCCCTCCGCCGTCACGTGTTACCTCACCGACGCCACCTGGCTGCTGGAGGACCTCGAGCGCCACAGCGACGTCGACAACCTCCCGATGAACAAGGCCGCCTACGCCCGGCGCGGCGACGGCGAACTCCTTGACGGCCTGGACCTGCTCATCGACTTCGTGCCAGTGCTGCACCTGCCGAACTCTGTACCCGGAGCGGAGGAGCACTGGGGCAAGGCGAGCCTGGCGGCCGTCCTGCAGGTCCTCGACGAGCTGGCCGCCTCGGACACCGACGCCGCCCGTGCCTCGGCGACCACCGGCATCCCGATCCTGTCCGTCTCCGGCCTCCAAGACGGCCGCGCCAGCCTCCAGGTCGAGCCGGGCGTCGTGTTCAAACTCGCCGACGGCGGACGCATGGACGTCGTCAACACCGCGCCCCAGCTTGCCCAGCTCCTCACCACGGTCGAGACGCTCCGCGACCGCGCCGCGGTCAACCTGCGGCTGCCCGCCGTGGCGTTGGGTACCCACGACCCGGCGCAGATGCCCTCCGGGTACGCGCTGAAGATCAGCCTGGGCCCGCTGGACAAGCTCGTCGCGGCCATGCGTCTGGCCCGCAGGCACAAGTACCAGCTGTTGCTGCGGTTCGTGCAGCGGCTCTACATCGCCGGCCAGCACCCCGACTGGGTCGGCCGCAAGGTCCACTCGGCGAACCTGGTCTTCGGCGCCTACACGCCTACCGACCGGATGGGCGTCCTGGAGGAGGTCGCCACCGCGTACGCGGCCCGCCTGATCAGCCTGGAGACCGCGCTGCGGATGCTCGCCGAGGGCGGCTGGCCGATCGAGGACGTCGCCGTCGAGATCGACCGCATCCAGGCCCGCGCGTTCGACCAGGCCGCGGCACTCGCCGATGCCACCGGCGACGCGCAGGCCGTCCGCGACTATCTCGGCATGAAGCCGGCCGACCCCGAGAAGGTCCCGGTCCCCGTACTGCCCGGCCCCGCAGACCCCAACGCACCGCAAACCGACGCGGGACAGCAGCGGTGACGATCACCCCTAAACTCGTAGAAGGCGCGGGGGCGCACCGGTGGAGGACACCAAATATGGACCACAGCACCCCCCGACCGCGCCCCATCCCCGGCGCCATCGTCGGCTACGTCAACGGCCGTCCGGTCCGCGTCATCGCCGGCGGAAGCGGCGAAGACGACCCGGCGCCGACGACCGAGCCCGCCGCGCCGGTAGCGCCTGCACCCACCCCGGCCGACCTCGCCGTCAAACACTCAGCACAGGCCGCCGAGGCAGACGCCGCGGACGCCGAGGAGAACGTCACCGTCACGCAGAAGCGGCTGAGCCTGCTCCTCACGCGCGAGAAGGACCAGGGTCGGCAGGCAGCGCTCCGCGCCCTCGCCTCGGATGCCGGCCTCGACCCGGACACCATCGACGCCACCCAGCTCAAGCGGGTGCTCGCCGACGCCCGCGCCCTGCGGGAAGCCCAGCTCAGCGACGAGCAGCGCCGGGAGGCGGAGTTCGAGCGGCGGGAGCAGGCCGTGGCAGCCAAGGAGAGCGAGGCCGCCACGGCCCTGGCGGCGGCGCAGACACAGCTCCAGGAAGTGCAGCGCACCGCCGCCCTCGTGGGCATCGGCGCAGCCGGCGAGGACCTCGAGGACGCACTCGTGCTCCTGGACAAGGCCCTCAAGGACAGTGCCGACCCGGACACCGACGCGATCGCCGAGGCCGCCAAGGACCTCAAGAAGCGGCGCCCGGGCCTGTTCGGCGCCGCCGAAACGACGACGGCCCCCAAGCAGCCCACCCCGCCCGCCCCGTCCGGCTCCCCGGCGGGCGGAACACCGCGCCGCCAGGCCGCGGTGGGCAAGCCGGGAGACGCAGGGCGCCGGATGGCCGCCCGCATGTTCGGCGGCAACACCGCCGACGCCGCCTGAACCAACCAGTAACACCTCTGGGACCACGCCCAACCCCATTCCTCCCGTGGACGGCACCTCGGTGCCACGCATCTCTGCTGCGCCCCGCCACGGGAGGACCCCGGCATGGACATCCAGCCGATCACCACCACCCAGACTCTCCGCGTCGGCCGTGCCTGGCTGCTGTCCGGCCACGGCACGGAGACCAACCAGACCATCACCCTCGACGTCGCCAAGTTCGCCGAGAACACCCACTGGGTGCGCGGCATCAAGACGGTCGAGGCCCGCTTCAAGTCCGGTCTGCCCCTGGCCCGCAACGCCACCAGCGGCCTGTACGAGCCGTACGACCCGGCCGCCACCGACGGCCACGAGGTCCTGGCCGGATTCCTCGACACCGAGACGGCCTTCGGTGTCGGGTCCAAGGCCATCGGTGCGGCGCTGCGCGTCCACGGCCTCATCGCCCCGGCGAAGCTGCCCGTCGCCTTCGACCCGGCGGCCGTGAAGAAGACCACCGCCTCCGTCACCTACGCCGCCTAAGAAGGAGCCACGTCATGACGACCGAGACGAACGACATGCTCGAGCTCCTGCTCCGGGAGCTGACCCCCACCGACATCAACGCCTTCGTCCGGGCCATCCCGGGCCCGGAGGACTACGAGCTGACCCGCAGCGTGCTGCCGGAAGTCCAGCTCAACTCGGTGAAGTGGCGTGTGAAGCGCACCAACCGCCGGGTGCCGGCGGCCAAGTTCCGCGCCTGGGACGCGACCACGCCCGTCGCGACCCGCGAGATCACCATGGTCGAGACCGAGGGCAAGCTGCCGCCGCTCGGCCAGAAGTACCTGGTTGGCGAGATGGAACAGCTGCTCCTCGACGCCGACCGCGGCGCCAGCTCCGACGAGCTGGTCCAGGCCGTCTACGACGACGTCGCCGCGCACGTCCTGTCGATCCGCTCCCGCATGGAGCTGGCCGCGGGCGACCTGCTCGCCGATGGAAAGTTCACCCTTCGCGGCGAGAACAACCTGTACATCGAGTACGACGCGCAGGTCCCGGCCTCCCACATGCCCACCGCCCCGCTCCCATGGACCGACCCGGCCGCAGACGCACTGGGCGACGAGCGGCGCTGGATCCAGGCCCTGCGTGACGCGCGCGCTCCGCTGCCCACCCGGGTCGTCACCTCGTTCAAGGCCAAGGCGCTCCTCGCGGGCAACCAATCCTACCGGGCGGCCTACTACGGGGCGTTGCTCGGCTCGCAGATCCCCACCACCGTCCTCGCCCCCAACGAGGTCGACGCCGTACGCGCACGCTACGGTCTGCCGCCGATCGAGGTCTACGACGTGCAGATCCCGCTCGACGACGGCTCCAACCCGCGCGCGCTGCCAGAGAACCTGTGGCTGATGCTGCCGCCCAACCCCCGCCAGTGGGGCGAGACCCAGTACGGCGTCACCACGGAATCCCTCATGCTGTCCCGGGGCACCAACCCCGCGATCTTGCGCGAGGACGCCCCGGGCATCGTCGTCACCCACGGGTACACCGACGACCCGGTCACCGTGTGGACCAAGGTCGCGGCCAGCGCCATGCCCGTGCTGTACGTGCCCGACATCCACATCGCCGCGCGGGTGTGGTGACGATGGCCCGACTCGCCTCCACCGTCTACGTCCTCGACCCCGACACCCACCAGTGGGTCATCTGTGACGCCGGCACCGAGCCCGAACCGCACCTGGCCGCACTCATCCGTACCCCCTCCGCCTGGGAGGACGGTGAGGTACCGGAAGCTGCCATGGCAGCGGCCCTCGACTCAGCAGAGGGCACCACTGCTGGCGGTCAGGAGACGGCCGGGGCCGAGACGGAACCGGACAAGAAGCCGCGGACCCGCAGGCCCGCAGCGAAGACCGACGAGTAGTCACGGTCCCCTGAACGTCCGGTGCGGTCCAGGCCTGTCCTCTCCTGGGCCGCACCGGACCCCTCTCCCCTCCACCTCCTGGGGCTGCCCCGTGGACGACGCATCGCGCCGCTGGCTGTTGGCCACGCTCGGCCCGGCCACCGACACCACCGATCTCGACCAGCGCTACGCCCGGCTGCATTCGCTGCGGGCCGTCGCGCTCGAGGTGCTGCGCGAACGCCGGGCCGCGTTGCTTGCCCAGCCCTTGAAAGTCGCGGTGTCCGGCGTCGTGTCCGTCGACTCCAGCGGCAACGTCGCAGCGCTGGAGCGGCAGGTCACAGAGCTGGAGGACCCCACCACTCCAGTCCCCGGGGAGGAGATCCCGGGCGACCCGTACGGCCCGGGGAGCGGCGTGCTGTACCTGCGCGAACGGCCCCGCCGATGACCACGTTGCACGAACCCACCCGCAATCAGGCCCTGGACCAGCTCGTCGCTGCCGCGCTCCACCAGGCCCGGGCCGACTGGGAGCACCTGACCAACGCCCAGCAGCAGCTGCTGCGCACCTTCGCCACCGCCCGCCGCCGCAACCGCCGCACTGCCGGCCTCTCGTCGGTCCCCGCGTCGCTCCGCGAGGGCCTGTCCCTTTTCAACGTGGCGACCGCGCGCTTCAACACCAACCTCGGAGCGCTCGCCGAACGATGGGCGGCCGTCGACCTGCCCCGCGCCTACCGGCTCGGCGCCGAGGACGCCCTCACACACGCGGTCCTCGCCCGAGGAGGCCACCGCCCGGCCTTCGCCTGGAACGCCACCCACCAGCACGCCCTGTCGACGCTGACCGCCGCCTCCTACCCGGTGCTGATACGCCGGGTGAGCGACACCGTCCGCCGCAGCCAGGCCTTCGCCCGCGCGATCGCCACGGCCGCCCGCGCCGCCGAACCACCCACCGCAGCCGAACTGGCCGCCCAGCACCCCCTGGACACCGTCACCTACGCCCGCGGCGCCCAGCACCCGGTCGCCTCCTGGGCCCGCACCGCGCTCGCCGCCCAGGGCATCTCCGCTGCCAACACAGGCGCACTGACCGCCACCACCGCCGACCTCGACGCCCAATGGGTCCAGGTCATCGACGGCCCCGAGTGCGGATGGACCAGCCACGACGAACTCGACCGCGCCCACGACACGCTGCGCTCCGCCGACGAGGCCGCCAGCTACCCGATCGCCCACCCCGGATGCCTGCGCCGCTTCATCCCGCGCCCAGACCTCAACACCGCCGCCATCGAGGAGGGACAACCCGCATGAGCGACGAACTGCCGGTCCTCGGCCGCATCGTCCACTACGTCGCCCGGGGCAGCGCCGACGGCCGCTTCCCGTGCACCTGTCGCGCCGCCATCGTCACGGCCGTTGACGAGGCCGGGCAACCCGCCCTTGCCGTCCTCAACCCCGAGGGCCTCTATTTCAACGGATCACTGCCGCACGCTCCCGCCGCCCCACTGACCGGTGGCACCTGGCACTGGCCCACCGTGGACGAGGACGGCCGCCGATGCGCCTGACCGTCCGTGCCCCCGGCCGCGAGATCGACATCGAACTCGCACAGAACAGCACCGCCGCCCTCAAGGCGGCCGAGACAACCGCGCTCGCGCTGCTCAAGGCACTGCCGGCCCAGGAGGCCGACGAGGACGTCCCCTTCGGCTTCGCGGTCTCCTCCGACACCGAGCGAGTTGAGACCGTGCCGTCCGCGGACGACGAGTAGCCCGCCACCCATCGACGACGAGGACCCCATGAACGACGCCAGTCTGGCCGCCAACCTGCACCCCGTCCGCATCACCGCCGACGGCGTGCGCGCCGCCGTCACCATCGACGGGCACGACGTGTCCGCGTCCCTGTCCGCCTACACCCTCGAACACCGCGCCACCCAGCCGCCCCTGCTCGTGCTCTACGCCCGGCCGCCGGTCGACGGCGCCCTGTTCGAGGGCTACGCCGAGGTCGCCGTCGCCACCGAGACACCGCCCGGCGAGGCGATCGCCGCGTTCCTCGGCGGCATCGACGCCGGCATGCTGCAGCGCGCCGCCCTAGAGCGCACCGACCTCGACGGCACCCCGACCGAGCTGACCACCGCCATGCTGCGCCAGCTCACCGACTGGGCGGGCGGGCGGACATGAGCCGCCTCGACCTCAGCGCGCTCGGCCCGGTCCTGCAGGAGATGTTGATGGGGGACACGGTCCGGATCAGCCGCCCGGCCGGGCCGCCCGTCCTCAACCCGGAGACCGGCGAACTCGAGCCCGTTCCGCCCCACGTCGTCTACGAGGGGCCGGGCGCGGTCTACGACAGCTCCCAGGCCCCCGGCGTCGTCACCCCGCTCGCCGGCCAGCCCTACCCGGACGACCCCAAGAACCCGTACCGGCTCCTCACTCCCACCATCGCCCCAATCGCCGAACGCGACGACACCATCACCGTCGTACACGCCTCCCAGGACCCCACCCTGGTGGGCCGCTCCTGGCGCTGTGTCCAGCCGTCCGGCGCCAGCAGCCTCCTCGTGGTGCGGGTGACCTGGCTGGACGAGAACAACGAGACGGAGACGCGGTGACCGAACGCCGCTTCACCGACGCACGCCAACTCGCCACCGCCATCACCACGGCGGCCACCGCCATCGGCCCGGCCACCACCACCGCCATACGCCACGAGGCGATGGTGCTCCAGGCCCTCATCCAGGCCTCCGCCAGCGGACGACCCGGGCCCAATGTCATCACGGGCGCCTACCGCGCGAGTTGGCAGGTCGACGTCCGCACCCGGCGCGGCGGTGCCACCGCGACCGTGGGCACCTTCGCTCCGCAGGCTCGCCGCCTGGAGCTGGGCTTCACAGGCACCGACGCCCGCGGCCGGGCCTACGCCCAGCCGCCCTTCCCACATGTCGCCCCGGCCCTAGCTCAGATCCAGCAGAACTTCGCCGAACGCATCGGCCGCGCCGTGCTGGAGGCCCTGTGATCGAGCGCCGCCAGGTCACCGACGCCGTTGCCGCCCTGCTGAGCACGGGGACCGGCAAGCCGTGCGGCGTCGGCAGCCTCCCCGTCGCCGCCGGCACTCCGGCCACGCCCCCGTACACGGTGCTGTACTCGCTGCCACTCACTCTGGACGGAGCCCCGCTCACCGACCTGTGTGAGGACGCCTTCACCGTGTACCAGGTCAGTTGCATTGCCCGCAGTCACGCGCAGGCGGAGTGGCTGGCCGACCTGGTCCGCGCTGCTGTCCTGGCCCGTGACCCGGCGTTGGGGGAGTGGAGGTGGGAGCTGAAGGTGCCGGGCTGGCTGTGCTGGCTGCGGGAGCTGGACAGCGACGCTGGTATCGACGCTGATCCCGGTGCCGCTATCGTTTCCTATGTGATCAGGTTCCGGCTCGGCTGGACCCTGGCCGGCTGAGTTCCGGCACTGCCCGCACCGCGGCGGCCCCTCTCGCGGACGCACCCGAATATCGGTTCAGCGTTTCCAAGGGGCCTCATCCATGGCACTGCCCATCAGCACGCCGGTGCAGAAGTTCTCTCGGCGCGGCATCAGCATCTTTCTGTGGCTGCCCACCATCAAGGACCAGGTCGGCCTCGTGCCGACCCGCGCAGAGCTGGAGGCGGGAACCAACCTGTCTGCGGCGATCGCCGCGATCTCCGGGTTCACGCTGGAAAACCAAGCGATCGAGACGCCGGACATGGGCGATGACTTCAACTCCTCGATCCCCGGCTCCGACAAGGCCGACGACTCCGCGCTCACCCTCTACGAGGACAAGATCACTGAGGCGATCGAGGACCTTCTGAGGAAGGGCACGGAGGGCAACGTCGTCATGCTCCGCAAGGGTGATGTCCCCAAGTCCAAGAGCATGGACGTCTTCCCGGTCCGGGTCGGCTCCCAGTCCCCGGCCTACACCACGGACAACGAGGCCGCGAAGTTCGAGGTGAAGTTCACGATCGTGCGGCGCCCGGTTCAGGGGCAGCCGGTCCCGGACAAGCCCGCTCAGCTCGCGAAGAAGGACGCCCAGTGAGCGCCGTCCCGCCGCCGCAGGCGGTCGCCGCAGACGCCCACTGGTCGGCCAAGCTTGCTCGGCTTCGCGCCCGGAAGGCCGCGGAGGTCCGCCTGACGCTGTGGCAGGATGCCGATCTGCGCGAGGCCTTCGAGGAAGCGCGGCGCGCCGCCCGCAGCGCACGTCGGCTCGCCGAGACCGACCCGGACAACAAGGAACTCGCCCGGGAGGCGCGTGCCGCGGACACGGCGCTTGAGAAGGCCCGGGCCGCCCATGACGCCGACGCCGAGGTGCTGGTCTTCCGGGCCCTGCCAGGTGAGGCGTTCACGGCGCTGGTCAAGGAGCACCCGCCGTCCGAGGAGCAGGCAGCCGCTGGCGGCGACTGGGATGAGGAATCGTTTCCCCCGGCGTTGATCGCCGCCTCGTCCGCCGATCCGATGACCGAGGAGGACGCGGCGCTACTCCTCTCCGAGTGGGGGCCGGCCGACCGCATCGAGCTGTTCCAGGCGGCGCTGGCCGCGCAGAACGTGAAGCGCGCTGATTGGGGAAAAGACTTCGGGCTGATCCCCGGCTGAGGGCCGAACTCGAGCTGTGCAATCGCTGGGGCATCCCGCACTCGCGATTCCTCGGCGGCGACGGCACCTGGAGCCCCCGCGACCGGGAAAAGGCCCTGGCCTACCTCGAGCTGACCCGTGCCACCTGCGCCGATTGCGGCACTCGCCACGAGGAGTGGGACGAGGACGAGGGCGGCGACCGCTTCGCCTACGTCGGCACCACCAGCCGCTGCCCCGGCTGCGAACTCATCGCCACCGAACGCGAACACGTCCCCGAAGGCCCGCACGGCCACGGCGTCAAAGTCGGCCTCGTGCCCCGGGTCTGGCACGAACAGCGCACCCGGGCGCTCACCCGCCGGGACCACCGCGAATAACCCCCAGCAAGAAGGAGCGCGTCGGTGGTCGCGTGGAGCCTCTCGGTTGCCCTCACGGGCAACGGTGACGCCCTCGCGCGCACGCTGCGCCAGTCCGCGACCGCCGCCCGAGACCTCTCCCGCGACCTGAACGCCGTCCGCCGCAACCTCACCGCGCTCGGCGGCGGTGCCGGAGGCCTGCGCACCCTGACCACCGGCCTGCGCGGCGCCGGGACCCTGCTGCGCGACGTGCGCCATGACGCCTCGGGGGCGAGCCGCGATCTGCGCAGCCTGGGTGCCGCCGCCAACCGGGCAGCCACGGCCACCCGCGCCAACACGGCGGCGACCCGCGACAACACCGCCGACCTGCGGTCCATGCAGCGCCAGTTGCAGGCCGCGACCCGCGACCTGACGGCCCTGGCCCGGGCCGCCCGGTCCGCCGACACCCGCCTGGGAACGGTCGGCAGCCGCGGCACCCACTCCCTGGGCCAGATGGACTCCGCCGCCTCCCGCCTGCGCTCGCGGCTGGCGGGCCTGACCGGTCTGCTGGCCGGCGGCGCCCTGGTCTTCGGCCTGCACGATCTGGTCGAGCAAGGCAACGAATACCAGAAGGAGATGAACCAGTTCGGCGCCGTGACCGGCGCCAACGCGGTTCAGATGCAGTACGCGGCGGCCGTCGCCAAGCAGCTGGGATCCGACCTGACGCTGCCCGCGACCACGGCCAAGGACGCCGCCGAGGCCATGGTCGACTTGGCGAAAGCCGGCTTCAGGGCGGACCAGGCCATCATCGCCTCGCGCCCCGCCCTGGAGCTGTCGACCGGCCTCCACGTGAAGGCCGCCGACGCCGCGATGTACCTCGGTGACGTGATGGATCAGTTCGGCCTGGGCGCCAACCAGGCGGGCAAGGCCGCCGACACCCTCGCGGCGACAGCGACCGGAGCCAGCGGAGGAATTCGCGACATCTGGTACGCCATGAAGTACGCCGGGCCGGTCGCGAACGCGCTCGGAGTGTCCCTGCAGGACACCGCCGCGGCCGTCGTCGGGCTCGGCAAGAGCGGCATCATCGGCCAGACCGCAGGAACGACCCTGCGCGGTGCGCTGTCCAACCTCGCCGCCCCCACCAAGCAGATGCGCCAGGGCCTGGCGGCCCTCGGCATCGAGGCCTTCGACTCCACCGGGAAGTTCAAGGGCCTTGCCACGGTCATCGACGGGCTGAACCGGGCCCAGCACCGCATGACCCAGCAGGACTACATCGAAGCCGTGAAGAAGGCCTTCGGCAAGCCCGGCATGAGCGGCATGGTCGCTCTGGGACACCAGGGACTCGAGGCCTTCCAAGCCGGCCTGGACACGGTGAGCCAGTACGGCAAGGCCGCCCAGATCGCCGCGGCCCAGTCCAAGGGCCTGACCGGCGCGATGACCCAGCTCAAGACCCAGGCCAGGACCACGGGGCTGGAGATCTACAGCAGCATGGCCCCCGGCCTGGAATGGCTCACCCGAGGGCTGACCTCGGGGCTCGCCCGGGCCACCCCGTACATCACCGCCGGCATCAACTACGCCCACGACCTGGCCACGGTCTACGGCCCGAGCCTGGCCGAGAAGGCCAACGCGGGCCTGGGCGGCCTGATGGACAAGGCCCGCGAACTGATCGGCCCGCTGCGCGCGCTGGGAGAGCACGCGCTCGCCGACGGCCTCAACCTGCTGATCAACGCGGGCCGGTCGCTGATGGACGTCCTCGGCAACGTCGCGGACGGCCTGGCACCGATCGGTCACCAACTGGCCCGCCTCGGCGGCGACGGCAGCAGCGCTGCGTCCACGCTCGACATCGTCGTTCTCGTCGTCAACGCCCTGGCCAGCGCGGTGGGCTGGCTCTCCGGGGTCCTGGTGCCGGTCGGCCAGGTCGTCGGCACTCTCGTCGGAGCGTTCGGCGCCCTGCCCGGACCGATCCAGACCGCCCTGGCCTCCATCCTGCTGTGGCGGCGCGTCGGCCCGATGCTCTCCGGCCTGGCGGGCACCGTTCGTGGCAGCGTGACAGGCGCCTTCGCGTCGTTCAACGCGCAGATGACGGGCATGCGCCTTCTGGCCTCGGCCAGCGGAACGAGCCTGTCCCGGTTCGGCGCCGCCTTCGCCGTCCTACAGGCCCGCGTCCCGCTGCTCGCCGCGATGGCCACCTCCTTCCGCACCGCGAGCACGGCCGGCAGCGGCTTCACCGGCACCCTCAACGGCATGGCCCGCGCGGCCGGCACCGGACTGGCCGGAGCCATGCGCGGCCTGATGGGCATCATGGGCGGCCCCTGGGGCATCGCCCTGCTCGGCATCACCGTCGGCCTCGGGATGCTCGCCTCCTACCAGCAGAAGGCCGCCCAGGCCGCCGCCGAACACCAGCAGCGCATCGCCGATCTGACCCGGGCCCTGCGGGACTCTGGCGGCGTCATCGACACGAACGTGCGCGCCGCGGCTGCTCAGACCCTCCTCGATTACAAGCTCCACGACAGCAAGACCCGGCTGGTCGACGTCATGGAGCAGTCGGGTACGTCGATGCGGACGCTGACGGATGCCTACCTCGGCCAGGGCAGCAGCCTCGAGGCGCTGGAGAAGAAGTACCGCGATCTGGCCGAGGCCAACAAGGCCTACGTTGACCAGGCCGGCGGCAAGTCGAGCGTCCTGAAGTACACCGACACTGGCGAGCGGTACAAGCGGGCCGCCGACGCGCTCAAGGACATGCGCGGCGAGATGGAACAGAGCGTCACGGACGCCAAGCGGCTGGCCGAGGCGCAGAATCCTTCCGGCAGGGCGCTGTCGGCGTACGACAAGCTGAAGTTGGCGGTGAAGGACCTCGCGGACACCAGCGGGGACGCGGACCGCCGCACCCGCGGCCTGAAGGACGCACTCGACCTGCTCGGCGGCGGCTCGGTGTCCGTCCAGGCCGCGCAGGCGCGGCTCAATGAGGCGATCCTCAACGCAGGGGAGGCCGTCGACGAGGGAATCAAGAAGAGCGGCGACTACGGCAAGGTGCTGCTCGGGCTCAACGGCACGCTCAACACCACCACGCGCAACGGGCAGCAGCTCTTCAGCAGCCTCAACGGCATCTCCGATGCGGCGGCCAGCGCCGCCCTGGCCGCGTACGACTTCGCGCAGAAGTCGGACAAGACGCTGCCGGAGTCACTGAACGCAGCGCGTACGGAGATGGACAAGGCCCGCGATGCCGCGATCAAGCTGCTGGGGCAGTACGGCATCGTCGGCGACGAGGCCGGCCTGGTCGCGGACAAGATGGGTCTCATCCCGGGCCGGGTCAGCATCCTGCTGCAGACCAAGGGCATGGGCGAGGCCCTGGCCGAACTCCTCGCCGTGCAGGCCGAGTTCGCCCGGTTCCCGGACAAGCGCACCGTCAAGGTGGATGCGCTGGGCGACGACGCCAAGAAGGAGCTCCAGGACCTCCACTACGCCGTCGAGCTCATCCCGAGCACCCGCGAATACAAGATCACAGCGCCGACGCTGGCGGCCCGGGCCGAGCTGGACGCGCTGATCGCCAAGATGTCGGCTGTCCCGGACAAGTCCGTCCGAGTCAACGCCCTGACGGCCGACGGCATCGCCAACCTCCAGAACTTGCAGGGGCGGATCAATGCCACGCAGGGCCGCACCTTCACGATGACCGCGCTGACCGCCGACGCGCGGGCCGCGCTGCTGGGCCTCGGCTTCACCATCCAGAACACCAACGGCAAGACGGTCGAGATCACCATCCCCACCGGCACACCGACGTCGGCCGCCGCATCCATCCAGGGCGCCATCGACAGCGTCCACGGTAAGACCGTCTCCGTCCGGGTCAACTACTCCCCGTACGTCAACGTCGGCCCGCCGCCGCCCGCCAACCCCTACCTGCGCACCAACGCCAACGGCAACGTGTATTCGGCGCCGGGCCGGGTGCTGGCCTTCGCCGACGGCGGGATGCGCGAGAGCCACGTTGCCCAGATCGCCCGCGGCGGCGAGTACCGGGTCTGGGCGGAGCGGGAGACGCAGGGGGAGAGCTACATCCCCCACGCCCCATCCAAGCGCCCGCGTTCCCGGCGGATCCTGGAGGAGACCGTCCGGCGCCTGGGCGGTGACCCGGCCAGCATCACCTGGTACGCCAACGGCGGGGGCACCGGCACGAACTTCAGCTACACGCCGGCGTCACTCAACACGCTGTCCTCCGTCGCGTCCTCCTCCCAGGACAAGGACGGCAAGTTCGACCTGGGCGTCTTCGCCAAGAAGCTGCACTCCAGCGTGGGCACCGCACAGCGCTGGCGCAACGAGCTGGCAACCGTGGCCGCCCGGGCGGGCACCGACGTCGCCAAGGCCTTGGAGGCGATGGGGGAGGACGGCGTCGACCTGGTCCACAAGATGGCCACCGGCTCGCGCACCTACCTCAACCAGATGGCATCCGATCTGCGAGGCCTCGCCAACACGGCGAAGGCCTCGCTGGCCGACTACACGCGCGAGCTCACCACCGCCAACAACACCAACGCGGACTTCCAGAAGAACCTGATCAAGCTTGCGGGGATGGGCTTCGGTGACCTCGCCGCACAGCTCAACCAGCAGGGCGACGCCGCCGCCCAGGACCTGGCCGCACAGGCTGTACGCGACCGGGGCAAGGCCAGTCAGGCCAACACCCAGGCCAAGACCGCGGGCGCACAGCTCACCTCTGACGAGACCGGCGAAATCGTCCAGATCATCGGCGCCGTCACCTCCAGCAAGGTCGGCCTCCACCAGGTCGCCGACACCACCACACTCGCCGAGGACGAGATCATCCGTGTCCTCGCCAAGGCCGGCCAGCAGGTCAAAACGGCCTTGGGTGACCGCGGCTCGAAGCTCCTCGACGACCTCAGCCGTGCGCAGCGTGGCCTGTCGTATGCGGATGGCGGCATCCGGGAGGGCATCTACGCCACCAGCAACGGCCTGGTCCGTTTCGCCGAACCCAGCACCGGGGGAGAGGCATACCTGCCGCTCGGCCTGTCCAAGCGCCCGCAGGCCACCAACGTGCTCGGAGACGTCGCCAGCCGGTTCGGCTACGCCCTGGTGGGCCGTCAGGACGCCTCCGCCGGCCGGGTCCAGGTCATCGTCATCCAGCAGGCGGCCCCGCTGATCGGCACACAGACCATCCAGATCGACCGGCCCGGCGCCACCGAGCAGCAGATCGCCGCCGCGATCGGCTACCAGGTACGCCGCGCCCAGCGAGGCGGGGTACGCCGATGACCACACCTCTCACCGACTTCCAGTACGACCTTGGCGGCATGGTCATCGGGACCAACACCCCAGTGCCGGTCGCCACGATCGAGGGACTGGGCCGCGCCACGGTCCGTACCGGCGACGTGGAGCCGCCGCACTCCGACGGCACATGGCTGGGCGCCGACTACTACAACGGCCGCACCATCCGCATCGACGCGGCGATCAAGACCCCCGGCAACCCCGCAGCCGCTCTCGACATTTTGGGCGCCCTGCAGGAGCTCCACGACGACCCGGCACTGCGCCTGACCGGCGGCGCCACCACCGCCTTGCGCATGCAGTTCCCGGGACGGGACGTACGCGTCATGTTCGGACGCCTGCGCAAGGCCGACGCCGACCTTGAGCGCCTCGTCCACGGATGGGTCCCCCTCGACATTGAGTTCCTGACGGCGGACCAGCTCTTCTACGCAGACCACCAGCAGCAGTTGGTGCTGCCGCTCCGGACAGTCGTCGGAGGCGGCTTCACCGCGCCCGTTGTCGCGCCCATCGTCGTCACCCCGGCCCCGGGCGAACCAGAGCGACCGGGCTGGATCGATGTGGAGGGCAAGGCCCCCACGTGGCCCATCCTGCGGATCGACGGACCCTGCGCCACCCCGGTCATCACCCATGTCGAGAGCGGCCAAGTGCTGCGCCTGGACACCGTCATCGGACGCGACGACTGGGTGGAGATCGACACACGGCCCACCTGGCGCTCCGTGCTCCGCAGGGACGGCGGCAGCGTGCCCCTGACCGCTGGCCGCCTGGACGCCTTCAGCCTGCCGCCCGGGCGCAGCGAGATCCGCTGGCAGGCCACCGACCCCACCAACTCCGCCCGGCTGACCGTCACCTGGCGGCCGGCCTGGCCCACCCTCCGAGGAGCAGCATCATGACCCTGTCCCCTGCCCCCCTGCTCACCAACGGGGCAACGCACTCGGCTCAGAGCTTCAGGATGATGATCCGGGACCTGGCGCGCGGCGGCGAGGGCGTCACCCAGGGAGGCGACCTCAAGGTCAGCCCCCTGACCGTGCCCGCAGGCGGCGTCCAGGTCGGTGACGGCTCCGCCATCATCCAGGGTCGCGCCTCGCCCTGGCAGGGTCACTACTCCGCTTACAACATCGGCAGCGCAACGGTGCAGATCGCTCCGACCGGAGCCAACGCCCGCAACGACTTGGTCGTCTTGCGTGTCCTTGACCCGCAGTACGAGGGCGGACGCGACCCGGCTAAGGACCCGATCGTGACCTTCGACGTCATCTCCGGCGTGCCCCCGGTCTACGCGTCCGTCCCGGCTGGCTACTCCGCGATCCCGCTCGCGCTGATCAACCTCCCGGCGAATACCGGCACGGTTACGGCCTCGATGATCAGAGACATGCGGCAGGTCGCGAACCCGCGCCGGACCAGCCGGATCTACACCGCGAGCCCCGCCGGAGACCAGGACTGGCCGGGCAACCGCGCCGGCCAGTGGGTGGCATGGCCGCCCGTAGCCCAGTGGGACGTCCAGGTACCGCCGTGGGCCGTCACCATGCGCGCCGAGATGACCATCGCCGGGGTGCAGGTCATGAGCGGCAGCGTGTGGGGCGGCTCGGCGTTCAAGGTCGGCGCGGTGCAAGGGCAGTCGGTGTGGTTCGAGACCGGCAGCGCCTCCCGCATCCACCTGATCAGCGCCGACACTGTCGCCGTGCCCGCGGCCATGCGCGGCACCACGCAATCCCTGCAGGCTCTGATCTCCCTCGACCAGAACAACGCAGGCGTCCTCCAGGCCGACGTCGCCACCACAGCTATCGCGCGCCTGGAATTCGAGGAGGGCATCTACTGATGCCCTACCGCTACTTCGCTCAGCACCTCCTGACCGGCCAGATCCTCGCCGCCGACCTGCCGCTGTCCGACGTTGAGTTCGGGCCCGAACTCAACGGTCCTGGCGCGCTGCGGGCGAAGCTGACCCCGCGCTTTGCCCGTACAGTCCCCGAGCTCCTCGAGGAGGGCACCTGTGCGCTGTACGTCGAGAACGGCGGTGTGCTGCGGTGGGGCGGCATTCTGTGGCAGGCCACCCCCGAGGACCGCACGCTCTCCCTCGAGGCCGCCGGCTGGTCCTCCTACCTCCAGCGCCGCCACGACATCCATGGTGAGCTGGACGGCCGCGGCCCGTACGTGAACGCTGACCCCTGCCGCGTGATCCGCGACATCTGGGCCTATGCCCAGTCCATCCCGGACGGCGACCTCGGCGTGGTCGTCGACCCGGCCACATCCACGGCCAAGGTCGGCACCACCGCCGAGCCCATGCACTCCAACTGGTGGGAAGACCCGGTCCTCGGCAACACGGTCGACGACCTGGTCAAGGCCGACGACTCGCCGGACTACACCTGCGACACGGCCTGGGGGCCGAACGGCACGATCGTGCGCCGCCTGCGCCTGGCCTACCCCCGCCTCGGCGCGCGCCGCGACGACGTGTCCTTCGCCAGCGGGGTCAACATCCTCGACGCCCCGGCCGTCACCAGGAACGCCGACGACTACGCCCAGACGGTGATCGCCACCGGGGCGGGGGAGGGCCGCGCCAAGGTGCGCGTCATCGACTCGGTCCGTGACGGGCGGCTGCGCCTGGAGCACGTCCTGGACCTGCCCGACGTCAAGGGCACCGACATCCTCGCGCAGCGGGCGCGTGCCGAGCGGACCCGCCGTCAGACCCGCGGCAGCGTCGACCAGATCCGCATCCGCCCCGACCACCCCGCCGCCCCCCTCGGCTCATTTCAGGTCGGCGACGACGTCCAGGTCACGGTGCACAACGAGTGGGCCGAGTGGTTGGGATGGTGCCGCATCACCGGCTGGACGGTGCACACGGGCGGTAGCGACGGCGAGACCGTCACCGTCGACTTGGCGCGCGCGGACAGTTACCACTACGGGCCGGCTGCGGCCTGACCCTCGTCATAAGGAGTCACCCCGTTATGCCCGACGACCTGCACCGGCTGGGCGGCGAGATCGCCGATCTCAAGCGCCGACTCGACCTCCTCACCCGTTCCTCCCGGCTCAGCCACTCCTCCATCGAGAACGGCGCCGTCCAGGTGTACGACGACGCAGGCTCCCTGCGCGCGGTCATCGGCCAGCAGGCCGACGGCACCAGCGGAGTCAACGTCGTCAACGGACCGCCCCCGCCCCAGCCGGCGCCGCCCGCCGTGACCGGCACCCTCGGCGGCATCAGCATCAGTTGGGACGGCCGCTTCACCGAAGGCCAGCCAGTCCCGTTGGACTGGGCCCGCCTGGAGATCCACGCCGCTGTCGTGCCCGACTTCACCCCCGGTCCGGACACCCTCCGCGCGACCCTGGAATCACCGCAGGGCGGCAGCGCCGTCGTCATCACCGACACTCCCCAGTACGTACGCCTCGTAGCCCGCAACACCTCCGGCACCGCCTCCGCCCCCTCCACCACGGTCGGTCCCACCGGGCGCTTGCCCGTGGTCGCCGAAGACGTGATGGCCGGCATCGTCGATGAACTCGCCCTCGCCGAAGGAGCGGTGACCCGGGCCAAGGTCGCGGTTGGCGCGATCGATTCCGACCGCCTCGCCATCGGCACCGGCAACCTGCTGCCCGACCCGTCCTTCGAAGGAGCCTTCACCGACCAGCTGCTGGTCGGGAGCACCAACTGGAGCACCGCGGCCTCGGGCCGCAACTCCGCCCGTTGCCTCAAGGTGGACGCCACCGCCCCCACCCCCACCACCCGCGCCCAGATGCTCACGACGCTGCCCGCGTCGCCCGGCGACCGCTTCTACCTGGCCGTCGACTACGCCACCAGCACCGACTGGCAGGGCACCCCGAGGTTCTACCTGCGGTGGCTGGACACTGCGGGCGCCACTCTCGGCTACGGCCTCCTCGAAGCGCCCGCCGCCGCGAGCACGACGTGGACCCGGCCGACCGCCCAGGTCCAGGCCCCTGCCAACACCGTGCACGCCGCCGTCTACTGCGAGGCATACGCCGCCAGCGCGGGCAGCGTCCTGTTCGACAACGCCGAGGTCCGCACCGTCATCACGGCCGGCCTGGTCCTCGCCGGATCCATCGGCACCCCGGAACTAGCGGCGGACTCCGTCAACGCCGAGAAGATCGTCGCGCAGAGCATCACCGGCCGTGAGATCAAGTTCAAGACCCTCACCGGTGACCACCTCGACGTCAACTCCGCCCGCCTGGCACTGCTCACCGCGGGCGTCATCACCGCCGACATGCTCAACGTCGACGCCCTTAACGGCAAGACCATCAAGGGCGTCCACATCATCGGCGTCCAGATCGACGGCGCAGTCCTACGAACCGGGGACGCCGGAAGCCGTGTCGAGATCACCCAGATCCCCGCCACCGACACCCAGCCCACCACCGGGCAGGTCCGCCTGCTGTCCGGCGCAGCCACCGAGACGGCACCAGCCGCGCTGTACGCCGCGTACGACCCCGCCACCAACACCTCTAAGCTGCGCCTGCAGTCCGCAGAGTTGCGCGCGCCGACCCCGCCCGCCGGCGGAGCGATGCCACGCCTCGGCGGCCCCATGGCCTACCCCGGCGCCTCGCTGTCGATGTGGTCCGAGCCCGCCAAGGGACGGATGGAGCTCAGCGCAACCGAGATCTCCAGCTCCGCCGAATCCACCCTGTTCGGCTCCGCCCTGTACGACCGCATCGAGATCGTCAGTGGCGGCTCCATCAACGCCCGCAGCCACGACGGCAGCCGAGCGGAGGTCTACTTCCAGAACAGCTTCTACATCGGCACCGACGGCCGAATAGGTCTGTACAACCAGGGCTGGAAAACCCCGTCCCTGGGGTTCAACTGGGCCCAGTACGGGGGCGGCTTCGACAAGGTCGCCTACCGCGTCTACCCGGACAACACTGTCGGGCTCCGCGGGATCCTCAAGCGCACGGCCAGGTCGACACCGGCCGTCGGTGAGGAACTCTTCACGCTGCCGGACGAGGCGGTGCCGGGCAACACCCTCGTCCAGCAGTGGACCCTGGTTGTCTTGCCCACTGGCGCCCTCGGCACCGCCAGCGCCATGGTCAGCGCCAACCTGACCCCGGCCACCGGCAAGGTGACTCTCTCCAACATCTCCAGCGCGGCCAGCACCCAACTCGCCAGCGGCAACGGATACGTCACCTGGAACGTGCGCTACCCGCTGGACTGACGAGGCCGACGCTCGACAGCGGGCCCCCGGCCCGCCTCTATCATTGATCACGGCACTGCCGGGCGACCCTCCGCCCGCGCCGCCTCCGCATCTGCGGCCCGCACCACACCCCGAGGGATCGCTCGGCCAGATGGCCAGGCATCCACTTTGCCGGGGCGCGGGGGAGAAGCGGACCGACAGTGCCAACCACTCACGGCGTCCTCGTACGCCATTACGACCCCCACCCGGCGCTCGGACGACACCAAGTCCTCGACGCCCGCTCCCTGCGGTTCCGGCACCGCGCCACCCGGGACACTCTGCATCCCGTCAGCTGGCAGCCGACCATCCCGGTCCTCGACCAGCAGAACCTCCAGGCCCAGCACATCCGGACGTCACAACTCGTCGACGGCACGCCCGACGTGGACGCCCTGGGATCGTGCACCGCCAACGCCGCAGCCGCCGCCCTGTCGATCGTCCTGGACGCGCCCCGCCTCGCGGCAGCCGGGCTGACGCCCGACGCCCGCGCGGCCGAGGAATGGGCGATCCGGCTGTACGCGGACGCCACCGCCGCAGACGAGTTCACGGCCTGGCAGTGGCCGCCGAACGACGCCGGCAGCTCCGGCCTCGGCGCCGCGCGCGCCCTGCACAGCCGCGGTCTCATCGGCTCCTACACCCACATCCTCGACGCCGACGCCCTGGCCAGCGCCCTGCAAAGCGGCCCGGTCCTGCTCGGACTGCCCTGGTACGACGCCTGGTTCACCCCAGGCACCGACGCCTTCGTCGACACCGTCCCGTACTGGCGCACCTCCGGCCTCGCCGGCGGCCACGAGGTATGCGCCCTCGCCCTCGAGGAGGTCGCCCAGGACGCGAGCGGCCGGGTCATCCCCGAACGCACCGTCCTGCGGGCCCGCAGCTCCTGGGGCACCGCCTGGGGCGACGGCGGCGACTTCCGGCTGCGCCTGAGCACCTACAACGCGTTGCGCGACCAGATCGACGCGATCCAGCTCCACGCCTAGGAGGACCCGTGACCACGCACCACGCCGCGATCATCCACCCCGACCGGTCCCTCACCTACTGCGGAACCGTCGACGAAGAGCACCTCGACACCGTCCGCGCGCTGGCCGCGCTCCCCGACACCCCCCGCTTCACCCGCGAGCACCCGGCCCGCCCGGGCTCGCTGTTCGTGCTGCGCGAGGACGGCGACCTCGACTGGTACGAGCCGGTCGACGCCGCCCCGTTCACCGTCCACGCCCCCGACGGACACACACCCGCCGAGGACACCGAGCCCGGCCCGGCGTCGGCGACTCTGCCGCGCGGCGCGTCCGGCACCACCTGGATCTCCGGCGCGATCGGCATCGGCGACGGCTCCATCGGCGGTGCCATGGACACCCCCGACAACCCGCCCCGCGTCGTCCTGCACACCACCGAGTCCCCGGCCGGCGGCCGTTACCTCGAGTCGATCGGCTCCTACCTGGTCCAGGTCGCCTCTGAGCCGCAGCTGATCTACTGCCCGGTCACCGACCGGGTCGGACAGTTCGGGCCGCTCAGCCAGTCCGGGCGCGCCCTGAAGAACGACGGCGCGCGGCGCACCAACCGCGAGGGCAAGGTGTGCATCCAGATCGAGGTCCTCGGCTACGCCTCCAAGCCGTGGACCACCGGCTGGGACCCGGCGTCCAAGCCCGGCTGGCAGAAGATCCTCGCGGCCGCCCGCTCCTGGGGCGTCCCGAAAGCGTTCCCGGCCGGGCCGCCCGCCCGCTACCCGGGCCCGGACAAGCCCCGTTCGCGGTCGGTCTGGCAGGGCAGCGGCGGCTACTTCGGGCACTGCGACGTGCCCGGCAACGACCACGGAGACCCCGGCCAGATCGACACCGGCAAGGTCCTCGGCGGAGGCGGACCCCCGCCACCGCCCGGAGGCGGCGACGCGTTCCCCGGCGCTGGCAACTTCGGGCCGGGCGCGAGCAACGCCTACGTCACCCGGCTCGGCAACATGCTGTGCGCCCGCGGCGGCCGCCGCTTCTACTCGGTTGGCCCCGGCCCGAACTGGGGCGACGCCGACCGCAACGCCACCCGCGCATTCCAGCAGGCCCAGGGCTGGTTCGGATCGGACGCCGACGGCCTCCCGGGCCCCACCACCTGGGAGCTGCTCGTCACCGGCCGCGGCAACGACATCCCCGGAGGCGGATCGACGCCCAGTGTCAGCGTCGCCCACCTCAAGGCAGCCGCCAGCCAGGACATCCCGGCCCCGGACGGCCACACCACCTACCCCTCCGAAGTCCGCGTCCTCGAGGACGCGTTGGCCGCGGAGGGACTGCTGAACAGGGCCTACGTCGACGGGTCCTTCGGCACTCGGACCCGCGACGCCTACGCGGCCTGGCAGCGCAGCTCGGCTGGCGGCGGCTACAGCGGCTCCGACGCCGACGGTATCCCCGGCCTCACCTCCCTCCAGCGCCTCGCCGCCCGGCACGCCTTCACCGCAACCGCCTGACCCCCAAGGAGCAACGCATGTCCCAGTCCACCCCCAGCGCCCTCGCCGACGTCGCCGAGCGCACCGTCCTCACCTACGTCGAGGCGCTCCTCGGCCTCCTGCTCGCGGGCGCCACCACCGACCTCGTCAACCTCTCCTTCCTGGAGGCCAGCGCCATTGCCGCGATCCCCGCCGCGCTCACCGTCGTCAAGGGCGCGATCGGCACCCGGCTCGGCCAGGTGGGCACCGCCGCCTGGCTCCCGGCCAAGACCGACCCCAACCGCCTGTAGAAGGGACTCCTCGCCATGCCCGATGGAGAGGTCGCACTCGCGCTGGCCGACCTGCGCCGCAGCCTCGAAGTCGGGCTGGCGGGCATCGACGGCCAGCTCGCACTCCTGGTGCAGCGAAACGACCAGACCGACAAGGACGTCGCGGACCTCCAAGACCGCGTAGCTGCCCTGGAGCGCAGCCGCTGGCCCCTGCCCACCCTCAGTGTCTTGATCGCCCTCGGTGCGCTGCTGGTCGGTGTGTGGAGTGCCGTCGGCCACTGACCCGACCGCCCCGGGAGGCCCGCCTGAAAGGGCATCGCCTGACCACCCCTACCGTTCCTGCCCGCCCCCGTATCGGCTCGCTCTGCAGCGGATACGGGGGCCTCGATCTTGCCGTTAGCGACGTACTGGGCGGCGAGGTCGTCTGGCACTGCGAGTACGACCCGGCCGACCCGCAGCAGCGCTCGGCCCGCATCCTCGCCCATCACTGGCCCACCGTTCCCAACCACGGCGACGTCACGGCCGTCGACTGGAGCGCCGTCGCCCCGGTCGACGTGCTGACCGCCGGGTTCCCCTGCACCGACGTGAGCCTGGCCGGGCGCCTGGACGGCCTCGCTCCCGGCACCCGATCCGGCATCTGGCACCACGTCGCCGACGCCATCTCCGTACTCCGACCCTCCTTGGTGGTGATCGAGAATGTCCGAGGTCTCCTATCTGCTCGCGGTGTGGGACGCGAGCACCCGACGGTGGCTGACGGCCCGAGCCCCGGGGAGCTGCGCGCCCTCGGAGTTGTACTCGGAGATCTGGCCACCCTCGGGTTCGATGCGGAGTGGATTCTGCTCCGCGCCTCGGACGCCGGCGCGCCGCACCGCCGCGAGCGGATCTTCATCCTCGCCTGGCCACAGGCGGCGTGATGTGGCGCCAGGCGTCACCTACGCGCGCGTCGCCGGGACGCACCGGTCACGGAACCACCAGGTCCCGCCGATCCCGGCCGAGCCGTGCCCGGACGCTCGCCCGCTGCTGAAAACCCCGACGGCCCAGCTCGCCACCAACGGCGGCTCCCAGCACCCGGACAAGCGGAGGGCCGGCGGACACGGACCCACGCTCGCCGACGAGGTCGAGCACCTCCTGCCCGGCGGCGCGCACCACCAGGCCGGACCCGACGACATCCCCGGACCGTGGGGCCCTTACGCCGCGGCGATCACCCGCTGGGAACAGCGCACTGGGCGCGCGGCACCGTCGGCGGTGAACGAACGCGGGCGGCTGGCACCGGAGTTCGTCGAGTGGATGATGGGTCTGGAGCAGGCGTGGGTGACCGGCGTGCCGGATCTGTCGCGGGCCGCCCAGCTCAAGGCGCTGGGCAACGGGGTCGTTCCGGCCCAGGCCCGGGACGCGATCGCGCTGCTGCTGGCGCGCACCGGGGGAGCGGCCTGCCGGGCGTAGCCGTGCGGCGCCGCACGCAGTGAGGGGCCTCCAGCCGCCCGGCCGGAGGCCCCTCACTGCGGTGTTGATGGTGGCGCTGCACATGCCCGGGAACCCTCGCCCGTGAACGGGTGCCGAACAACCACCAACACACCGCCGTGGCGGTGTGTTGGTGGGTAGGGCCTACCAGTCGTCGCAGGCCGGGCACCAGGGCCCGTCGCACCGCTTGCAGTGCGCCTCGTACGCGACCTCGCAGCCCCGGCAGATCCCGTACCCCAGGTCCTCAACCTCGTCGATGCGCGCTTTCTCCGCGGCGTCCAGCTTCTCGGCCATCGTGGTCCCCTCCCTCGGTTCGTGTTCTCCCTACGCCCCAACTATACAATGTAATGTTGTAAAGATGGAAGTCGGTCCGCGATCTTTCACCACGAACAAGAACCTGCCCCGCGGGCCCGCGCCTGGGGAGGGCTACCCGCCAGCGCCTTCCGGCCGGTATGCCAGCGTGAAGCGCTCGGCGAGCACCAGCGTCTCCACCACGCGCGCCGTCCCGGCCTCCGGCCGTTCCACCTGGGTGGCCACCAGCAAGGGCTGCCCGGCAACGCCGTCCAGCACCCGGCCCTCTGCGTCCGACGCCGGGCGAGCAGCGATGTCCACCGACAGCGCGGCGGCAGGCGCCTTCCCGCTGGCGAGGGCGTGGACGGTCACCAACTGCACGGCCTGCCCCTCGTGCCGAAACAGCCGCACTGAGCGCCGTACCTTGCGGCCCGCCCGGACGCCAAGCGCCGCCGCGACGGCCGCAGGTGCGGAGATGCTTTCCTCCGGCTCCACCGGGACCACATCCGGGAACAGTCCGGTCTCGCCGGCCTCCAGGCGGAACAGGGGCTGCTCGCGGCCCTCGGGAGCTCCGTACACCAGCCGCAGCGGATCGGGCCGACCGCGCACGTACGTCCCGTCACCGGTCTTAGCGACGAGAAGCCCCTCAGCCACCAGGACCTTGCGAGCCTCGAGGATGACTGTGTCCGAGCATTCGTAGGTGTCCTGAAGCGCCGTCAGCGACGGAATCCGGTCCCCGGGCCTGAGCCGTCCATCCGCGATCTGGTCACGCAGGTCCTGGGCAACGCGCCGGTATGCCGTTGTACGCCTGGCCACCGAATCCCCTCGTGTGCGGCCGTCATGTCGCCTTAATCATGGCACGGCGTCCAGCACTGCCCGTCGAATCTCCTCCGCCCGGCGCCGCGGCGCCGGGCGCTGAGCCGACGCGAACCGGCAGTTGAGGATCCGAGGCGTTCCCTATGAGCTTCAAACCGTATACGTAAGCCCGTGTCTCGGGTACGGTGGAGGCCAGCCGGGAAGCGCGCCTCCGGACGTGAACTTCTGCACGCCCGGACGTCTCCGTGTAATCCCGGCACCCACCCACGTCGCACCGCCCCGGGCGCTCTGACGCGCCCAACGGGCGGGCCCCACGAAGGGACGTCTCACGTGGAACGGCACTTCTCCCAGCGCGACCGCCTCCTGACCTCCTCCCGGCCGATGCCGGACTTCGACGTCGTGGCCGCGCACGGATCCTGGCTCCATCTCGCGGACGGCCGTCGCATCCTGGACGGCTCCAGCGGGCTCATCTGCACGAACGTCGGCCACGGCAGCACCAGCGTCATAGCCCGCCTTCAACAGCAGTTCTCCCGCGCGGCGTTCGCCGGCGCCGCCGTCGTCCAGCCCCACACCCAGCTCGAACTGATGGACCGTCTGTGCCGGGCCGTGGGACGCCCCAACGACTCCGTCGCCCTCGTCACCTGCGGAACCCTCGCCGTCGAGGTCGCCATCGCGCTGGCCAAGAACATCGCCCGCACCCGCAGCGGAAAGCGTCGCGCTGACATCCTGACCTCGACCCTCAGCTACCACGGCATGAGCGCCCTCACCCTCGGCCTGGCCGGCAACGGCGTCAGGCGCCCCCACCAGGAGGACGCCCTCGGCCTCGGCCCCGCCTTCGCTCCGCCCTACCCTCCGACCCACCCCCACCCCCACGGCGTGTGCGACGTCTCCTGCGCCGACGAGGTCGCCAAGGCCATCGACAGCAGGGGCCCCGAGAACGTCGCCGCAATCCTGCTGGAACCCGTCAACGGGACCACCGGCGGCGCCTACGTCCCGCCGGACGGCTACCTCCGCCGGGTCGCGGAGATCTGCCGCGAACGGGACGTCCTCGTCATCCACGACGAGGTCCTTACCGGCCTGTGGCGCACCGGCACCGCTCTGGCCAGCCACCATTGGGACGGCAGCGAGCCGGACCTGTGCATCCTCTCCAAGGGCCTGGGCTCCGGATACACGCCCGTCGGCGCGGTCCTCGTCGCCCCCGAACACGCCGCCGTGCTGCGCCAGGACGGCGCCGCCCCGCTGCCGGCCCTGGGGACCATGGCCACCCAGCCGCTCCAGGCCGCGGCCTGCCTCGGCGTCCTCGACGAACTCGAGGCCATGAGCAGCACCGGCCTTCAGCAGCGCGGCCAACAGCTTGGCGCAGGCCTGCGAGCGCTGACCGGTCGCCCCGGCATCCGCGACGTACGAGGGCTGGGCCACCTCTACGCCGTGGAACTGGAGCCCGGTCTGCTCTGGCCCCTGATGGAGCAGGCCGAGCGGCACGGGGTGTTCTTCTACCCGTTCACCGGAGCGGGCGAGCCCAGAAGCGAAGGCCTCGTCGTGGCCCCTCCGCTGACCTCCCCGGCCCACGACGTCGAATTCCTGATGACCGCCCTGTCCGACGCGGTGACTGCCCTGGAACACACCAGCTAGCAAGGAGGATCCCCGTGTTGCTGCCTCACCCCGTGATCGACTCTCTCACCGCCGACCAGGTTCGGACGTGGGAGGCAACCTTCTCCCCGGAGGCCGGCGGGCAGCGTCGCCCGGCCGTCGAGGAGGGCATCTGGCGACGTACCCAGGACCCGACCAACGCGGACCTGTCCGGCTGGAGCGCCGACGAATCCGGCCGACGGCGCATCGTGCACTACCGCCTGCACTACGGCCTCGACCGCACCCAGCCCATGGACCGCTTGGTCCTCGAGGAGCTGTACCTCTACGTCTCCTGGCTCGCCCCGGCCGCCGAAATCACCGCACACCGACGCGACCTCAACGGCTGGCTCACCACCGGAGGATGGCGCCCGGTCAACAGCCAAGACGCCTCCTGGCGCCGCGGCGACCTCCACGTCACGATCACCGAGCACATGGCCCACCCGCAGGACGAGCGCGCAGGCCGCGACACCCCCGACGGCTTCACCGCGCTCGACGTCACCATCCAGTCCGAGGACTACACACTCACCCGCGCCGCACGGAACCTTCCCTGGGACGTGCTCGCCGGCGGGATGCGCATCAAGGAGCAGCGCGGCACCCCCGCCTACGCCGCCGACCTCTCCGGCCTGCTCGACCACCTGCCCTTCGTCGTCGAGGCCGGGTGCGGCACAAGCATCGAGGCCGGTATCCCGCCCCTGCACTGGCTCCACGAGGTCTACCGAGTAACCGAGCGCTCGGGCAACGACCTGACCCAGACCTTCGCGTTCATCCTCGCCCCAGGTGAGGACCTCCTAGTCCACGAGGTACTCACCGACACCGAGCGCAAGATCGAGGACATGGTGTCGATGTTCCGCGCGCTCGTCCTGGCGGAGCCAACCCCCGCGCACCACGTCCTCAAGGCCCTCCACGACGCCGGCCACATGGTCGGCCCCGTCGCCACCCACAACTTCGACCGCCTGTTCACCAGAGTGGGTCTCAACGAAGCGTTCATGCGGCGCTACGACCAGCGGATCCCGCACATGCCCTTCCCGCCCGAGGCCAAGGCGCTACTCGTCGTCGGCCTGCACGCCGACCGACGCAACGTAGAGGCCCGCGCCCGCGCCCTCGGACTGCCCATCTTCTTCCTCGACACCGAGGGCCTGATGGAGAACGGCGTCTACAAGCCCTACCCCCTCGAGGGTCCCCGAGAGGGCGACGTCATCGTCCGCTCCGAAGCCATCCCCGCCCTGCTGCACCTGGGCAAGCTCCTCGGCGTGAACCTCCCGACGGGCCTCTGACACAGCCACAGTTCGCCAGGGGCCGCACCGCGCCGGCGTGGCCCCCGAACAGACAGGGAGCCCTCTCGTGAACGACATCGTGCTCCGCCGCGCCGCAGACGCCGACGCCTACCCGGCCGCCGACGTCTGGTTCCGGTCCTTCACCGCCGCGCTGCCCTCAGTGCGCTGCGCCCACTCGCCCGACGACATCCGGGACTGGTTCGCGCGCGTGCTCGTGCCTCAGTACGAGACGTGGGTCGCCGTCCGCGACGGCCAGATACTGGGCCTGCTGGTACTCAACGGCCCGGAGCTCAAGCAGCTCTACCTCGAGCCCGAGTCCCGCGGCCGCGGGCTGGGGGACCGGCTGATGGCACTGGCCAAGAAGCAGCGCCCCGATGGCCTGTCTCTATGGACGTTCCAGGTCAACGCTGCGGCCCGGCGCTTCTACGAGCGCCACGGCTTCCGGGAGACGGAACGGACCGACGGATCTCGTAACGACGAGAAAGAGCCAGACGTCCGCTACATCTGGCAGCCCGCCAGGTAAACAACAGCACTCGAACAGCGCCGAAACAGGCGGTCACTCCCCGCGCGGGGTGGCCGCCCTTCGCGTTCCACGCTGACCTGCAACGCGCCAGAACAACCCCGTGCGCAAACGGAGTTGGACGTAAATCGAACCCCGCGAGGCCTCGTCGACACCGCACTACGGTGGCCCGTATGACGACTCTGATCATTGGCGGCAGCGGCTTCCTGGGCACCGAACTGACCCGGCAGGCGACTGCGGCCGGACACAGCACGGTAGCCACCTACGCCACCGCGCCCGGCGACCCGGCCCAGGCCAAGTGGCACCTGCTCGACCTGGAACAGCCAGGCCAACTCGAACAGGTGCTGGCCGACGTACAGCCCACGCTGGTGGTGAACGCCGCAAGCAGCAAGGCCTCCTGGACGGTGACGGCTCAGGGCCCCATCAGGATCGCCATGGCCGCCGCCCAGCACGGCATCCGCCTGGTGCACGTCTCCTCCGACGCCGTGTTCTCCGGCGACGGCCGCGTGCACTACGACGAGACGTGCCTTCCCGACCCCACCCTGCCGTACGGGGCGATGAAGGCGGCTGCGGAAGCCGGAGTGCTGGCCGTGAACCCGCAGGCAGTCGTCGCCCGTACTTCGCTGATCATCGGCCGGGGGCAGTCCGTACACGAGCGGGCCGTGCACGAGATGGCCGCCGGAACGCGCGAAGGGGCCCTGTTCACCGACGACATCCGCTGCCCGGTCTTCGTCGAGGACCTGGCCGCCGCCCTTCTGGAACTGGCCGCGGCAGAGGCGGCCGGCATCCGCCACCTTGCCGGGGCCGATGCGGTCAGCCGACACGAACTGGGCACCCTCATCGCCGGACGCGACGGCCTGGACGCCTCCCGGCTCCCTGCCGGGCTGCGGGCGCGTACCAGCCTGCCGGGAGCCCTCGACGTACGTCTGGACAGCCGGGCCACCCAGCAGGAGCTGCGCACGAAGCTACGCGGCGTACGCGAGTTCTGCACCGCCGAAGTCTCGGGCGCAGAAGCGGACGGTGCCTGAGCAAAGTGGCCGGGCCCCCAGATCAGGGGTCCGGCCACTCAAGGGCAGGGGCGGCAGGATTCGAACCTGCGGCGTGCGGGTTTGGAATCCGCTGCTCTGGCCGGCCTGAGCTACGCCCCCTCGCTGTAGGGGGAGCTTGGCACGCCCTCGCCCGCCCGGGCCACCGGATATCCGCGAGCGCGGGGCGCGTTCAGCGCTGGGCGGCGATGGTGTCGGCGAAGTACTCGCAGTCGGTGGCGGTGAGCGTGAACGTCACCGTGGTGCCGACGTCTGCGAGCTGGGGCTGGGCGGGGATGTTGAGTTCAAGCAGCCGCCGGGCGTCCTCGGCCGAGCAGTTCAGGGATACCGAGCCGTGGGGGTGCCCGGCCCACAGCGCGCCGGGCGCGATGCCCAGGCGGTGGCGCAGGGCGAGGAGCAGGCGCTGGCTGGGGGCCTGGTCGTCGCCCCCGGCCGGACGGCAGCCGTCGATGACGTCGTCGAGGCGGGACTGGTGGGCGCGCTCGACCTCGTGGTCCGGCGGCACGGGCACGGGGGAGGGCTGGTGGCAGTGGATGTTGCGGGTCCAGCGCAGCCGGCTGTCGCAGTCGGCGACGCGCAGCGGGGTGCGGGCCTGCGCGGCGAGCGCCTCGGTCATGCGCCGGCCGGTGGTGGCGTGCAGCAGGTCGTGGGTGCCCCGGCCGTCGACGTACAGGGACAGCACGGTGCCGTCGGCGGTCAAATCCAGGCCCTCGAGGTGCAGGTTGACCATGAGGCGGTGCAGCGCGGGATCGGCGGCCCGGTTCGTCGCCGCGCCCGCGGCCACCGTCTCCCAGGCGGGGCGCACCAGATCGGCGAGGAGCTGGCAGGTCGCCTCGACCACGTCGGCGTCGCGGTGGTCGTCGGGGTGGAAGTGCCAGCGCACGCCGTCACCGGTCAGCGGGACCAGGAATTCGGGCGGCACGGTGTGGAGCACGAGAAGGCCTTTCGGGGACGGTGGCGCCTTCAGGGTAAGGGAGTGCCGGGCCCGACGGCAGTTGTCCGCCGGCTACACCGCACCAGACCTGCAGGCCGTCACCGCTCCCTGAACGGGGCCGTGCCCACCGCCAGACCCGCACGCGCGACGGCGGCGGACACGGTCTCCATCAGATCGCCTGTCTTGCCTGCCCCAGTGCCAGACACCAGCCCCAGGTCGTCGCCTGCGTAGATGAGGACGCATCCCAGCTTCTGGGCCGCGCGGCGCCATCCCGGCGGCAGCGTGAGACGCAACGGGTGCAGGAATGGGGCGCTCAGGCGCGGCGAATGGACGCTCAGCAGGCCTTTGGACAGACGTACCTGCCACCCCTCGGCCGCAGGTACGGACAAGGTGCTGTTGCGCGGCGCCAGGTGGAGACCGGCACCGAGCGCGGCGGCGACGAACGTGGTGACGGTGTCGGACCCCGATGCCGTCACCTGCTGCTGCGGGTCTTGCAGCAGCAGGTGCGGGATCGCCCCCTCGGGATGGTCGAGGAGCGCGGCCTGAGCGTTCACGGTGGTGGTGATGGGCATGGCCACATCCTCGCGGAACCGGCGTCCTAACAAGATGCTGTTGGCGCCGGGCCACCCGATCGTGCGGTCAGTCGACGCCACAACGACTGGGTTCGGTGACAAACGGGCTGGGTTCCTTGGCAACGTACAGAGACACCGCACATCCAGGTGTGTCCGACCGTCGTGTCTTGAAAATAACAGCAAACAGCCAAGAGCCCAGGTGTACGGGTCGGCCGGGGTGGGGGAGCGCGTGGCCCGGAGGCCGGAGGGGCGCAATGTTCGTTACGAGGCGGCACGTTCGTTTCGGTTCGACACGAGCCGAAACGATGGGCTGGCTGGAGGACGGGGTGCGGTGATCGCTAGCTACTTGCTGTTATTAAGTGACACGACGGTCGGACACGGCGCATACTTTCGCCAGCGCGGAACCCTCCGCGGCCCGACGGGTGCTGTGCGAAGGAGATGGCGGCGTTGTCCAAGCTGACCCGAGTGGAACTCAGCGAACTGCCCCGCAAGCCGGTGGGCGGCATCGAGATCCAACGCAGCTGGTCCCGCCTGGTCGCCACCTACTGGGCCGTCAGCGGCCTGTTCACCACGCTCAACGAGCTGCGCGCCGCGCAGGACGACATGCGCGGCGCGATCTCCGAAACCCATCGCGACCAGGCCCGCGCCGCCATCGTGTTCACCGCCGCCGGCATCGACGCCTGTCTTCGCACCCTGCTGCGCGACGCCCTGCAGACCCTCCTGCAAACTGACGGCCCCGCGCACGGCGCCTTCATCCGGCACTTCATGCGCAAGGACGGCGGCCGGCTGGCCGGCGAGCTCTCCTCGGCCACCAAGAAGGCGATCGTGGACATCGACCCGCGCTCCGCGCTGATCGACCTCTACGTCGCGGATCTGACCGGCTCCAGCATCCAGGGCTCCAAGGAGCTGGCCAACTGCCGCTCCGCCCTGGGCCTGGACGATGACCCCGCCCTGGCCGACGCGATACTCAAGAGCCACCAGCCCTTCTTCAACGCCCGTCACGAGGTCGTCCACGAACTCGACCTGGTCGACCCGTCGGGCAAGGGCACCCGCAGTCGGCGTCACCGCGACATCACCGTCGTCGGCGAGCAGTGTGACGGCGCGCTGCGCCTGATGTACGACTTCATCGCCCCCACGGCCCGCGCGGTGCGCCAGGTACAGCGCGAACTCGGAGATACGGCATGACCGTTCCCCCCCGGGCCCGCGCCGCCATCGGGCAGTTCACTGCCACACTCAAAGCCGCATCGACCCGCCGACAGCGCTCTGCCCTCCTCGGCGAGTATCTGGCCTGGACTGCCGCCACCAGGCAGTACGGCACACACCAGGTCGCGACCGTGGACCTCTTGGACCAGGACAATGCCATCGCCTGGCTCACCGCGGCCCGCCGCGGCGCCACTCGCCGCCGACCCGGCCTTGACGGCCCCACCACCCGGGCCTCGGTCAACTCGATGGCCGCGCGCACCAGCTGCCTCAACGCCTTCTCCCGGCACTGCGGTCGCCCGCTCGAGCTGACCCCGCCCGCTCCCGAGTTCGCCGACCGGCTCACCCCTCGCGAGGCACACCGCACCTTGCGCATCCTCTCCGGCGACCCTCCGGCCGGGATGCTCCAGGCCACCTGGGAACGCACCGTCGCCGTCATCGCGCTCGCCATCGCCACCGGCCACGGCATGTCCGCGCTGCACCCGCTGCGCCTGGCCGACCTCGACCTCGAGCGGAAACCGCTGCCGCGCGTCCGGGTCGGCGAGCAGTGGTACCCGATCATCGACGCCGTCAGCCGCGACGCCCTCACCCGCTGGACGGCCACCCACCAGGCGCTCACCGCCGGACACTTGAAGGTGCTGCGCGGCGGCGACGTCGAAGAGCTGTGGGTCACCACCGCCCCCGGCCGCCCCCGCGCCGGCCAAGTCGCGCCCCCGGCCGGGCTCCCGGCCGCCATACGCACCCTGGAGGCGTCCCACCGCAAGCTCACCGCCCTCGCGCTCGGCAGCCCCCTGCTCCTGGAACAATTCTGCGCCGTCGAGGACGACGAAGCCCCACCCCGCAGCGCCAGGACAGCGCAAAGGCCAGGCGCTGCGCCCGTGGGCGCAGCGCCTGGCCCCAATGGCCAGACCGAAGCCTGATCGCGAAGGCCAGGTTCCCGCCGGTCCAGCCGACGATTGAGCTTGTCCTCCGCTTCCGGGTCCGCAAGGCCCGGCGTGCACACACATTCCCTCGACCCGGGCGAGGAGGTCAAGCGCCTTCGCGGACCTCCCCCACCCCGGCCAGGAACCCGCCCGCGGGCGGCCCGTATCGGGGTGCTGGTAAGAACGCTGTCACCAGCCACAAACGACAGCCGTCAAGGTTGCTCGTCCCCGCGGAACTTCCGCAGCCACTCGGTGGGGTCGACTTCGTGGAACGTACGGCCGGTCAGTTCACCCAGCAGCTCGGAGTTCCCCGTGTCCATCGCCATCATGATGGCGGTGCCCTTCAGCGCGGCGCTGACGGTGAGCAGGTCTTCGTCGCTGTACTCGTCCAGGTGCCAGCCGACGTCACCCATCCGTTCGACCAGCAGCCGCAACATACCCGCAGTGCTCGCGGCCTGGCGGGCGACGGCGGCAAGTTCCTCGTTTCGGTTCTCCACATCCCCAGCATGAGCTGCTGAACGCGACCCCGCCGCACGGCACCGCGAGCGGCACCCGTCGTTTGCGGCTGGTGACAGCGTTCTTACCAGCACCCCGTATCGCACGCCTGCGGCCTCTACGTATGGTGTGGCGGCATGACATCACGGCTCGACAACGTACTCGGCGCGCTCTCGCTTCAAGACCGTCTGGAGATCGTGCGGCGAGTCCGGGCCGGGTCCTTGACCTTGCAGAACGGCGACCGGGTGCGGGCCACCCACCGGCTGCGCGGGACCTACCTGGACGAGGACCTGGAGACGGAGGGCGAAGACTGCCACGAGCCGTACGACGTGCCCGCCGGCGCGCTCGGCCGCCTGCTCCGGGTCCGGCGCTACGTCACCCCGTTCCCGTACCACGTGCTCTTCGACAGCGGCATCGAGCTGAGCCTGGCCGCGGGCGCCGTCGAGCGCACCGACGAGCAGCCCTCCGACTTCGAGCGCGAGCAGGACGAGACGCTCTGGCACATCCCGGAGGGCGAGTACCTTCGCGGCCGATGCTCGCGGTGGATCGACCGGGTTGCCCGGCCCTGCCCGCAGTTCACCCGCCACCAGGGGCCGTGCGGGCTGCCGCCGCGGTGACCCCGGCCGGCTCTCCTACAGTTCGTCGACGCGGGCGACCTGGCACATGTAGCCCTGCCCGGCCGCCGACCACGGTCCCTGGGGCACGTACCCGGCGCTTGTGAGCGTCAGCTCGGCCTGGTCGGCGTCGAACGCCTCGAGCGCGGGAAGTTCGAACGTGTCGGCGATCTCCATTCGCTCGTCGAGCACGTTGACCTGGTAGCCGTGCGGCGTCCGCCCCTCCACGGGAAGCGAGTTCGGTGTGCAGCTGGCGTACAGCTCGGACATCGGCGCCAACCCTTCGTCGGTCACGGGACGGCCGGGGCGGGTCACAGGACGCTCCCGCTCTGCCGACGCAGGCGGCCGGTCTCAGCGATGGCGACCTCCAGCCCGGCGGCGATCCGGTCGCCGTCCTCGTGGAGCAGGTCGGCCTGCTTCTCGCAGCGGCGCAGCCGGTCCTGCAGGAGCGCGCCGCGCAGCGCCGAGGAACCGCCCTCGGTGTCGGGCGCGAGGGCGACGACCGTGCCGTAGAAGCCGTGCATCACGTCGTCGAGGTGCTCGGTGCCGTCCGGATCGCCGGGCGTGGACGTGATGCTGCGGGTGAGGATCTCGGCCGCAGCGAGCAGGTAGCCCGCAGCGATCGCCGGGCGCTCGTAGGCGCCACCGAAGTCGGGGTCGATGTGCAGGGCCCGGAGCGCGTCCTGGATCTTCCGTACAGCGTCGGGTACTTCAGGGGCCTCGTCGGTGTCGTCGAGGGTGGCTTCCTGGGGGTTCATGCCGGGCAGCGTAGCGACTGGAGCCAGGTGCGTTGATGGGAAGTCCCGAACGGAGTGGGGTTCCGGGGAGCGGGAGGGACTCGCCCTCGCGCTCCCCGGAACCTGCGGACAGTTGCCCTTTGCCGACAGAGGCCCTACGGATCGGCACCCGGGCCGGGCTCGATCGTTGCACTCCACGACGCCCCGCCGACCGGCGCGGGCCGGACAGTGGGAGGGCTCCCGGGTGAGCGAGATCGATTCGTACGACGAGCTGAAGAAGCAGATGGCCGCCGCGAAGGATCGCTTCGCCTCCGAAGTCGACGGCGCGACGATGACCGTGGTCAAGGACGAAGGTGTGCACCGCCATCTCACCTTCCGGTTCCCGAAGGCGTCCTGGGACTGGTTCGAGGTCGTCACGTGGCCCGGCGTGCTGACCCTGCGCGGCGGGCTGGGCTGCTGGTCCTTCACCCGCAGCGAGGACATGCTCGACTTCTTCCGGCCGGGCCCGAACCGCGAGCGGATCGACCCCCTCTACTGGGCGGGCAAGCTGGTCCCCGGCTCAGGCAGCGAGGTGAAGGTGTACGACGAGGGCCGGGCCCGCGCCTACGTGCGCCAGGCCGTCGCCGAAGCCGTGGAGAGGCACGAGCACATCCGGGCCGAGGACGCCGAGGAGTGGCTGTTCTCGGAGTTCAGCTACGCGGAGTGGGACAGCGAGGCGGCACTGATGCGCACGCTGGGCTGGTTCGAGGGCCGCGTCGACGCCGAACGCCCGGTGGGCGGCTCTGTGGAGAAGTTCACCGCCTCTGAGTTCCACTTCCCGGTACAGGACTGGGACTTGTACCGCTACAGCGACTGGTTCCTGCTCTCCTGCGTGGTACTGCCCTGGGCCGCCGAGCAGTACGACGCCGCCCTGGTGCCCGTCGGCTGACGGCCCTGCTTCAGACGGCGGCTGGCTCGCCTTCGTCCTCACGGGTGGCGGCACCTTCACGAGTACAGGGCCGGCTCCGGTGTTGCCTCGACGAGCCGGTCGAGGCGTTCGTATAGGGCGCGCAGCAGCCGGGCCTTGTTCTGCACGCTGCGCAGGGTCGAGGAGGGGCCTGGCAGTCGGTCGGCCGCTTCGCTCAGCACAATCTCAGCGAACAGTCGCTTCCCGTCGTCGTCACTGAGGCGGGCGGCGTACTGGCGGACGTCGTCGGCGACGACGTGCGCGGCGCCAGAGAGCAGGAGGCCGACCTGCTCGTAGCCGCCGGCATCGAGGACGGCCGCATCGGACCAGGCGAGCACGGTGCGCACCAGCTGCTCGTGCGTCTCGCGGTCCAGGGGTAGTTTGCCGATCTGGCCGCTCGAGTCGAGGAGCACGTCGAAGGTGTCGGTCATGAGGCCACCGTCTGCCGATCGTCCGCGTCCCGCTTACGCAGCGCGCCGACCAGCCGGTGGGCATCCCACAGCCGGGACGCCCCGGGGACGGGTTCGCTGATCCAGTGGGCCGCGGCCGACCCGTGCCCGCTGAGCGGCACGAGGACCTGGTGACCGTCGGAGAGTACGCGGACGCCGGGGAGCCCGTCGGCTGCGGCCGCGGTGCCCGCCGGCACCATCACGTACAGCCTGCTGCTCAGGTGGTCGGCGAGAACCGGGTAGCCCTCCCCAGCCTCGACGTCTAGGAGGTCGAGCGCCTCCAGGCCGCGCTCCAGCGGATGCACGGCGATCGCGTCCCAACCCGTCCCGCAGCGCGCCCAGTGAGTGGTGCTGGAACTGCGCAGCCACCGCTGCCTGGTCTGGTCGTCCACGGTGGCTTTCGAGGCCCAGGTGGCACGGCGTTCGCCGTGGTCGGAGTTCTGCACGGGTTCTCCCGGATCGGCTGTCGTCTCGGTACTCCTAGACAACCGCCACCCGTACGGGTGGTGCCCTGCACCGTACGGAGACTCACCCCCAGCTCATCCGCCTTCGCCTGGGCCCGCTCCACCAGCGAAAGGGACGAAGGGTCGTACTCCGGTCGCCCGGGCGTGCCCGGCTCGGCGTCGGGCGGTAGCCCGGTCTCCACCTCCACGATGTGGCGTTCCCACTCCCTCGCAGCCGCCCCCGCGGCCTCCGGCAGCGTCGCCAGCAGACCGAACGGCTCCAGCGCGGGCAATGGCTCCGTGCCGGTGACCGCGAAGTCTGGCGCCGCCATCAGATACGAGGCCAGCACCACCGACTCCACTCCGCCTTGCGAGCGCAGCCGTACCGACGTCCCTGCCAGCGCCACCACCTGGTGATCGCCGTCCTGGTAGGTGATCCAGTCCCCAGGCCGCAGCACCGAGGCGTTCTGGCCGGCCATCACCGCACCACCCCCGACGATACGAGCGAGCCCGCGTGCAGTGGCACGGACACATCCACCGCCAGCTCGTGCGACCACAGCAGATGGAACAACACCGGCAGCACCGAGATCGGGTCCCCCACCGCCGCGGCCCCGTCGACCAGAGGCAGCGGTTCGGCGAAAACCTCCCGCAGCGCGGAGGCGACCGGTTCCACCCGGTGCCGCGGTGTGCGGTAGCCCGCCAGCCACCGCACGTTCCGGACCATGATCTCGTCCGGCGCCCCGACCAGCCGGAACTCCCACCCCACCCGGGCGCAGGCATCGCGCGTCGCCTCGAACTTCACCCAGTCCCGAGGCCCTCGCCGGTCCGCCGGGCGGCAGTCGATCACGACCGCCGAGCCGTCAACACGGCGGGCGAAGTAGTCCGGAGCGTGGGAGATCCCCTTGCCGCTGTCCGACGCCCAGAACAGCCAGAACGGCTGGGAGGACACCCCCACCACGGTCGGGTCGAAGTCCAGCAGCATCACGTGATCGCGCTCCAGCCAGGACTCGTACCCGACGTGCCCGCCGACCGTTGACGACCACCACAGCCCCGGCAGATGCCGCTGCCCCTTGTACGACTTGAACTCGCGCACCGGTACGACGACCTCGAACCGCGTCGCCCACACATCCGCGAGCGGGCGCCGGAACTCCGACCCACCCGGATCGATGTACCCGACCTCGAAGCCCTCCGCCGGAGGCCCTGCCACACCGCCCGGTACCACCCCTAACGCATGCACCACGACCAGCTAACTCCGCCTCTCGATGCAAGGTCACGCTGACCTGTGCAAGATCACGTGCAGCCTAAAGCTGGTCAATGCAAGGTCGACCAGTACCGGACAGGTGGGCTCAGGCCAGTTTGCGGGCAGTTTCCGTAGGGAGACCGGACAGTTTTGCCTACGGGTGACGCGCTCCAGGACTACCGTCACGCGCACGCTCCACACCCCCGGGGGACCGATGGCCAGACGGCGTAACACCGTCCTCGAAGCTCTGCTCGCCGAGTACGACTTCACGCACCGCACGCTGGCCGCCGAGGTCAACCGGGTCGCCGAGGAGCTACTTGGCAAGCCCGGCGACTGCGCCGACCGGCACGTACGTCGGTGGGTCTCCGGTGAGGTGCGCTGGCCATGGACCCGCTACCTTCTGCCGCTGGAACAGATCTTCGACCGTCCAGCCCAGGCCATGGGGTTCGTGCCACGTGGGAAGAACAGCGCCAACCTGCCCGCCCCACCGCTGCTGCCACGGTCGACGCCGGCACAGAAGCAGCAGGAGGAGGGAACCGTGCAGCGCCGCCGTTTCATCACCGCGTCCGCCGCGGCCACCGTCGCGCTCGCCCTGGGCATCGACGACACCCCCACCGGGGGCCGTCTGGCGATGAGCGACGTCCAGCGCGTCCACGAGCGGATCGACAGGATGGACGCCCATTTCTTCTCCATCGGCGGGGGCCCCCTGGTGTCGGTGTCCACTGAGTACATCGCCCGGCTGCGCGGCGCCTTGGACGGCTGCACCTACGGCGAGCGCGTCGAGAAGGCGCTGCACGCCGCGATCAGCAGCCTGTACGCGTCTGCCGGTTGGGCCTGCCACGACAGCGGCAACGCCGACCAGGCCGGGCTGTTCCACGCCGCCGCCCTGCAGTCCGCGATGCTCTCCGCCGACCCCGCCGCCGTCGCCCGTGCCTGGTCTGACCTCTCGCTGCAGGCGCGCCGCGCCGGCCGCCACCGCGAGGCCGTCCAGATCACCCGGGCCGCGCTCGACACCCGCCGCGCCCGCCAGGACCCGCGGATCGCCGCCCTGCTGCATGCCCGCCTCGCCATCGGCCAGGCCCGGACCAACGACCGCACTGGCGCCGCCCGCTCACTGCTCGGAGCCGAGAAGGCGTACGACCGCATCGATCCCACCGCGCCGGCCCCCACGTGGCTGGCGTTCCTCACCCCGGCCGAACTGTCCGGCCTCGCTGCCATCGCCCACCGGGCCCTGGGCCGCTACGACCAGGCTGAGGCCGCCACCGCGCAGGCCCTCGACCTGCTGCCGGAGCCGATGCGCCGCAACCGCACCTACTACACCGTCCAGTTGGCCGAGCTGCAGCTGGCCCAGGCCAAGCACGAGCAGGCCGCGGCCACTGTCGCCGACCTCGACGTTGCCTCCCTCGACAGCCGCAGTATCACCGACCGCCTCGACCGCGTCCGCACCCGTCTCACCGCCTAGGAGCCCCGTGACCGGCATCGACATACGCCACTACGACCACCGCCACGCCGCCGAGCTGCGCCCACTGCTGCTCGACGTCTACGCCGAGGTGTACGCGAAAGCCTCCGAGAACGACCCGTTCGCCGGCGTCGACCGCTTCGCCCAGGGCCTCGACGGCTGGAGCAACCGCCCCGGCTGGACGTGCACCATCGGCTACGACGGTGACCAGGCAGTCGGCTACGCCTACGGCGCCCCACTCCCGCCCGATGCGAAGTGGTGGGGCGGACTGCTCACTTCGGTGCCGACCGATGTCGTCGAGGAGACCGGCACCCGCACCTACGCCCTCTCCGAGCTGATGGTGCGCGTCCCGTGGCGCAAGAGCGGCATCTCACGCCGCCTGCACGACGCTCTACTCGCCGAGCGAACGGAGGAGCGCGCCACGCTCCTGGTCGACCAGGAGCACCCCAAGGTCTGGGCGCTATACGAGTCGTGGGGCTGGATCACGCTCGGAGACCTACGCCCCCGCATCCCGGACGCCCCGCTGTTCCACGCGATGCTGCTCGACCTCCCCCAGTCCACGAACTGAAGTCGAGAAGGGACTTGTACATGCCCATCATCGGCCCCGGCTGGACCGACCCCGAGTACGACGATTACGACCCAGCGTGGAGAGGTCAGGAAACCCCGTTCCGGCGGTGGCTGCTCGAGAAGCTCACTGCCGCCGGGAACCCCTGCGCCGCCGACATCGCGTGCAGCTACGCGCCGGACAACCGGTATAACGGGCTCGGCAAAGGGGACTGCTACGACCTTGCCGTGATGACCGGCTGTACGTACGAGGAGGTGCAGGCCGCGCATCAGAAGGACCTCGCCGTGTTCAAGGAGGAGCAGCGGCTCCTGATGGAACACCCGGAGCTGGTCGTGCTCGGCGCCGACCTGGACCGGCTCCAGCGGGGGAACCGTCTTTGAGTTGGCCGGCGCCAGGCCTACACGGATCGGATGGTGCGCCGGCGCCGGGCGTCGGCGTTGCTGACCTTCCGCGGGGCCTCCGCCCGGGTGTCTGGGGTGATCTGCGGGTCGGCGAGGGCGGAGGCAACCAGCTGGCGCAGCGTCGGGTTCGAGCTGAGTACGTAGCGCGCGTTGATGCGGTACTCGCCGGCCTCGTCCCGAACAAGCAGGCCGAGCGCGGTGAGCCGGGCCAGCGCCTCGTAGACCGTGGACTCGGCCAGTTCAACGTCGGCGACGACGTCCTCGACGGGGACGGTGATCGCCGCAAACAGGCCGCCGTTGCGCTCTATCCAGTCGAGTACGCATCGCTGGGCCGCGGACAGCCGCAGCTTGTACAGCGGAGGTGTGACGAACTCGGCCTCTGGGTCGAATGCAGCGGGATCAGCGGTCATCGGCTCGTCTCCCCGGCAGCTCGTCGAAGGGGCGTCGGTTCGGGCAGCACCTCGTCCGGCTCCTTGGCCGCCGCCCTGGCTTTCGCCTTGTCGTCAGGTGCGATTCTAGGCGGTGCGAGACGCTTGGTCGCGGTGACCTGGGTGCTACCCGCGCCCTCCCAGTACCGTAGCGGCGTCAGCTGGTAGGCAGCGGCCCTGGCGCTCGGCTTGAGCAGGATCCCGAGCCTGACAAGTCGCGACAGGGATTTTTTGCACGTCGACTCGTTGGCGCTGATCTCGTTGGCGAGGCTGGCCGGGGTCAGCCGGATGTAGGCGTTCGCGCCGCCGTTTTCGCGGAGGAAGTCCAGGGTGTCCCACTCGGCGCCGGTCAGGTTCAGCTTGTACAGCGGGGTCTCGGCGCCGATGGACTGCATCGTGAAGCCCCTGCCCTCGAAGTCATGGGCGACCCGGGGCTTGGGGTCGACGACCTCTCCAGTCTCCTCGTCGACGAGGAGCAGAGGGCGTTTCCGTGTCGGCATTCCGCTGTGCTCCGTCCGCGTGCGCTAAGGGACACTTTTCTGCCCCTTAGCTCCGATGAACAACCCCTACCGGCGGAACAGTAGCTGACCCTTCTCCGGAAAATGGCCCCTTGCTTCGTGCACTCTCAGGTTTTGCCGCCGAATGATCAACCAGCCGGTCGGGCAAGGCATCAGATGGGGCGTCAGCCCTGGCCAGGGCTAAGGGCCGGTTTTCCGCTCCCTACGGGATAGTTTTCCGCCCCTTAGTAGAGCGTTGTTGCAGGTCAGGGGCATGGTGGTCTTCTGTCGGTACACGTGCGCGCGATACCACAGCAGCCGCATGGGGCTCAACGCACCACGCGGGCCGGTCTGTTGGGTGCAGCTCCGCCGAGGGGACGGAGCAAACGCAAGCAGCAAGGAGGAGCGCCGGCAGTTGGCCGCGGGTCTCCAACGGCGTCGCGGGCTGGGCTCGCTTCGCGCGCGGCACCGTCGTCAACTGTCGCTGGTGGACAGCACCAACGCTGCCGAGTCTCGGGTGGCCTGGACCGTGACGATTAAAAGTATGGAAGCGTGGCTGGGGCCGGCGGGGGCGGGCCGAACCTCCCGTGCGCCGCCTGTCGGGCGACAGCTTTCGTCGGGGCGCGCTGTCATGGGCTGAGGTCGTTGCGGGAGGTCGTGGTCGATCAAGGAAGCAAGGCAGCGACGAGGCCGGTGGGCGCGGTGGACGGCGGGCGGTCCGCAAAGACGCCGCCACCCTCTTATCAAGTCCAATTCGGCATCTTTTGGTGGGCGTTGATGTGGTTCGGGTGGTCGAGCTACGGTCCTGGTCACCCGGAACCGGTAGCCGGGCATTTCCGCCGGGACATGAACAAAGGGGACTTGACTATGACGCGCACCCGCATACCCGCGCTCCAGGCCGACGAGGGCGAGCCGTCGGTGGCGATGGACGTCTTGCTGGCGGCGGGCTGGGTCGCACACAGCGACCCGTCGGCGAACTGCCAGCTGGTGGCGCCCGGTGGGGCGGCGCGGCTGGTGTTCCAGCCCGAGTCGGCCGCCTACGCCAGCACCGACGTGCTGTGGCGGGTCGAGGCGGTGACCTTCGAAGTAGGCCCGGACGAGGCCCTGCTGGCGGTCCCGGCGAAGCCGCGCACCTGGTCGGCCACGTTCACCGGCGAGGTACCGGTCGAGCTGATCGCCGCATTCCTGGAGCGCCTGGTCGCCCCCGACGGCATCGACCGCAGCCCCACCGACCCGACCCCCACGGGACCGGCCGCCCTTGCGGCCTGACCCGCCTGGGATAGGCCTGGGTGCGGCCCCGCAGGAACCGGGGCCGCACCCAGGCCGCCCATCGTAGGCCGCGGCGGCTACGGCTGCAGGGCGTCCGCGTCCGGCAGGTGCGACAGGGCTGTGGCGAGTTGCCGCACAGACACCGATCCGGTGTCGGGCAGCCCGGCGTCCTGCCAGGCCCGGCGCGCAGCTTCCTTGTCGCCCTCGGCGGCGGCCAGGACGTTGTCCTTCGCGGCGTGCTCGTGGATCGGGTCGTTGTCCGGGCCGTGGTCGGCGAGGTGGACGACGGTACGCACCTGGCGATTGGCGTTGCCGGACATCTGCTCGTTGAGGCGGTACACCCGCAGCCGGTGCCCGACCAGGGCACGGGCGCGCTCGATCATCGCCCGGCCGGCGTCGGAGTCGCCGCGGTCAGTGCGCAAGTGCTCCAGTTCACCGGAGGTGTTGCGCAGAAGCAGGAGGCCGCGGGTGCTGGTCGCCTCGAGCCGCACGCTAAGCAGGGTGGCCGTGAACTGCTTCGCCGAGTCGAGGCGGGCGAGGTCCTGCCCGACGGTGTCGGCCAGGGTGTAGAGGCTCACCGCCCGGGCGCGGACCTGCTCGGTCCAGGCGGCCTCCTCGTCGGGCGGGCAGGGGCCGACAGCCCGGGCGGCAGCAAGGGTGAGTTCGAGGTCGCGAGCGTTCACGGGTCCATCATCGCGCGCGGCCGCGCGCCTTTCGTACGATGCACGCAGATCAACACCGAGGAGGAGGCCCCATGACCGGCGATCCGTGGCCGTCGATCGTGTGCCCGGAGTGCGCGATGGAGTCGTGGCACCCGAAGGACGTCGAAGAGGGCTACTGCGGGCGCTGCCACTGGTGGACCGGCGACCCGATCCTGTACGCGGCGTGGAAGGCCGATCGGGCCGAGCAGGGCATCCTTTCCGCCGCCCAGGTCGACGGAAGGGAGGCCCGCTCCAGCGGCGCCGTGGGGTGATTGGTGGCCAATCACCCCACGGCGGACGGGTGTTAGTAGGAGCGCATCACCGCGGCGAGCTTGCCGAGGATGACGGCGTCGTCGCCGGGAATGGGCGCGTACGCCGGGTTGTGCGGCATGAGCCAGACACGGCCGTCCTCCCGCTTCAAGCGCTTGACGGTGGCCTCTCCGTCGATCATCGCGGCCACGATGTCGCCGTGATCGGCGCTGTCCTGACGGCGCATGGTCAAAATGTCGCCATCACAGATTGCTGCGCCGATCATGCTGTCGCCGACGACCTTCACGGCGAACAGGTCACCCTCGCCGACCAGGCTGCGAGACACCTCGAGCACGTCCTCGACGTCCTCCTCCGCCAGGATCGGGGCGCCGGCGGCAATGCGGCCCAGGAGCGGCACCCGGGCCACGGTGGGCCGGTGCGCCGTCCGCCCGTCCGAGGGAAGGACGTACGCGCGAGGCCGGTTCGGGTCGTGGCGCAGCGCGTGCTTCTTCTCCAGGGCCTGGATCTGGTAAGCCACCGACGAGGTGCTGCCGAGGCCCACGGCGGCGCCGATCTCGCGCATGGAGGGCGCGTAGCCGTGCCCGCTCTGGAAGGCAGCGATGAAGTCGATGATGGCCTGCTGGCGTGTGGTGAGCTGCCCGGCAGTGCGGGCGCCCGGAGGCTGGCCGGGCTCCAGGGTGGTGGTGTGCATAGTGGTTCCCCCCATCGTGCGGTCGTACTTCCACCGACGGTATCCACTGGCCGTGGATCTTGGAACAAGATTTCGAGTGACGAGCGCGTTCGTAACGCTCCGGTGGCAACCCGTCGCCCCACTGCCCGACTTTGCTACGCAGCGTCGCGCCAGGACGCCGTCATGGCGCAGGGAGCACGGTGCTGCACACCATCGACGGTGCCCCGTACCGGCTCGTCCGGGAGTACCGCATATGCCGCCCGCCTGGCCGACCGACGGTGAACCGCATGTGGACGGCCGTGACAGGTGTTCTCGAGGAACTGCTGCCCACCGGGCGAGAGTTGTCCAACACGAGGGGTAAGTTCACAGCATGACGCCTTCCACGCTGCTCACCCTGTGGCTCGCCAACTGGCTGGTCATGTCGGCCGTCGCGGTCGTCCTGGCGCCGCGGGCCCGGTCCCGCGGCGGGCGCAACCCAGTGGACCTGTGGGAGCTCGAGAACAACCTTCCGGGCCTGATCGCGCTGCTGCTGATCGCGTGGCCCGTGCTGCTGCTGCGCCTGGTCCCGGTGGCGCTGCCGCCGACCTCGGCTCGCCCGCGGCGGTAACCCGGAGCCGGCCGCCGCAGGCACCTGCTCGCGGCGCCGACGCCCGCCTCGTAGAACCGCCTCGGCACCGAGGCACTGAGCGGCTTCGGGCCGCCGGCGCGTCTGGAGGCCGAGGAGTCCATCGACTCCTACGTACTCGGCCCGCTGGTACGGGAGTTGAAGGAGCGAGCGCCTCCACCCCAACGTGTTGGCCTCGCCGCGTGGGCGCGTTGTGGGCCCTGCAGTCCCCGGGAGCGTGTGGCGCTGCGACGTGCGGCCGTGTGTGGCCACGGCGGGCCAATTCCGGCGCCCGGTGGACTCGGAGAGAATTAATCGGACATCAAGGGCGTGCCGCACCGACGCCCTAGGACGACCTGTACAGCCCCCGTTTCGTTCGGGAGCCATACAGGGGGTCCTAGGGCTAGTTGGCGCCGCCCATGCCCCACCAAATTCCGCGTGCGGCGTCGGCCTCGTCGCGGCGCTGGGCCTTGAGGCGCGCGTCCCGCTCCTCGTCACTCTCCTGCCAGACCGTCTCAACCTCGACGCCCTCGTGCCGGTGGAACCGGGCCAGACTCTCGGCTACCGCCTCCGTGCCCTGCTCCTGCTCCCCGTTGTTGAGGTACGTCGTTCCGGTGTGCCGCCCGTTCTTCGCGTACCAGCAGGTGGGGTCGCAGATGCAGGTGTAGGAGTAGCGGACCTTCCAGCGGTTCTTGGTGAGCAGCTCGTTGCGGTTCATTCGGTGCCTCCCCTTTCCCGGCGGGGCTTCTCCCCGCCCCGGTAGCCCAACTATACAACGAAACGCTATATAGAATGTGCCAAGTCGGCTCCAAATGAAGAGATCAACCCCACTCACCCCAGGGCTTCCACATTACCTCATTACGTTGTATGGTCACTATGAACGGGGGCGCCTTCAAAGCCGCCCCGAATGTCCGATTAATTCTCTGCGACCGCGCCACGCGGCGAAGTTGCCCCGACGTGGCGCCACGTTGCCGCGTGTGGCCGGGGAGTGAGGAGCAGGGACTGCTGCCCGCCCCCACGACAGCCAGGCAGCTGGCCGATGAGGGCGGCTTCGGCTCCTGGCGGAGCTTCCGCGTCGCGGCCCCCCGACCCTTGCCGGTCGCCCTCCCGCCGGCGCTCGTCGAGGCGCCGGCCCGCGGCGGCAGCATCGCCAAGCAAGAGCCCCCGCCGCGCGGGCAGGGGCCGTGGGGCCCGCGCCGGTCGGGGCGCTCCCTCGTTCGGGGGGCGCCCAGGCCCGGCGGGGACATTCCCCCATCACCCTCGTATAAATTCCCTTATACGAGGCTGCTTGTCTGAGCGGCCCTCAGCCGAGGAGTGCACTTGATGCCCGAGACGGTCCCCAGCGTTACGGACGTCCGAGAGCTGGCCGAGTTCATCAGCCTGCGCGTCAATGAAGAACACGACGCCGCCCTCGCCGACGAAACCCTGGAGCCCGAAGCCCAGGCCCGGTTCTTCCGTGTCTCGAACTCCAACAAGCACGGCCTCGCGGGTACCGCCGAGTCCATCCTGTTCCACCTCGATCAGGACAACGCCGAGGCGGCCGAGCGAGCGTGGCACCTCCTGACTGGAGCCGGCGAGCAATGGCGCGACCACCCCGACTTCCTCCCGACCTGGCAGAACCCCCAACTGGCGAGCGTCCGCCAGGCCCTTGGAGCCTGACGATGACGCAGCCTCCCATTGCCGATGCCTGGGACGAGCGGCCGGTCGACGACATGCCTCAGATAGCGCGCATGCCGGCCGCCCGCCGAATCCGCCCGGTCGAGTACCCCGGCGACCCGCACTTTCCGCCTGTGGCCAACGGCGTTGACTACCTCGTCAGCGTCGTCGAGCTTCTGCAGCGCGAAGAAGGGCCAGCCAGCGCCCGGGACCTCAAGTACGCGGTGCTGCACCTGGCTGCCGGGACCGAAGTCCTCCTCAAGGCCCGGCTGTTTATGGAGCACTGGAGCCTGGTCTTCACCGACCCCGGAGCAGCCACCCGCGCGGCTCTTGAGGACGGCTCACTGTCCAGTTGCAGCCCGGACCAGACGCGAAAGCGCCTGAAGAACATCGTGGGGATCAACTTCGCCGGCCACGAGGAACAGGCGCTGAAGGACATCGCCGCCAAGCGCAACTCCCTGCAGCACTGGGGGCTGGTAGGAGATCAGGCGAGCGCGGCCTCGGTGGCGTCGACCACCGCCACGGTGCTGAACTTCTTGGTCTCGTTCGTGGACAAGCACCTGCTCCCCGAGCTGAAGGAGCCCGAGCGCAGCGCGGCCGAGCTGGAGATGGAACACGTCCGCGACGGACTCCACTACATCGAGGAGTACGTGCGCGAGCGCATGAAAGACCTGGCGCCGCGGCTCGGCCCGGTCCGGCGTACGACCGTCCGATGCCCGCTGTGCGGGCAGTGGGCACTGGTCGTGCCCGGGTACACCGACGCCCCTGGCGCTGACAGCATCAACGACACGTACAACGTCGAATGCCTCTTCTGCAGCGCGACTCTCAATGCGGTCGAGGCGGCTCACGAGTACAACGCCGTCATACTGGGACGCTACGGGGAGGCCGAGGAGTACGACGGCCCGGAGGGCATCTACACCTGCCCGTTGTGCCCACACGGCCTGCTCGTCCACGGAGTCTCCACGGCGGCCGACCGGGACCGCCCGGTGAACTTCTGCTTCGCCTGCGCGACCGAGCTCGACAGCCCGCCACCGCCCGCACTCCACCGCCCCGGCTGGGGTACGCGAGAGGTCTGATCTTGAGCACTCCCACCCTTCTTCCCGTGCCGGCGCCCCTTGCCCCAACCGGCGACGCGGCTCCGGTGGAGAAGGCCGTCCTCGCCGGTATCGCGGGCGGCTTCGAGCCGGAGACCTTCCTGTGGGTCACCTTCCACCGCCCCGACGGCGGCGCGCGCAGCCGCTACGCCTGGACGGCCGGCGGCGATGCGCTCGGCGACCGCGTGGACCGGCTCGCCACGTCCGCTGGGTGCGACGCCACGGACTGGTTGCACATCGCCGACCGCCACCAACTGACCTCCGCCCGGGGCCGGGTGACGATCTGGGCCTACCCGCTGCGTCCCGTCCTCGCTGACGTACGGGACGGCGTGCGCGGACCAGAAGAACGGCGCGACGGGCTTCGCCGCGTCCTGCACGTGGCCGCCGAGCGCACCGGCCAAGCCCCGCGTACGTACACCCCGCCGTGGCTAGGCTTCGGCCCCCTCCTCACCGCCCACCGGATCCGATCGGCGCCGCCCGCTTGAGACCATACAACGTTACGTTGTATGGTCAGGGCGTAGTGACAACGGCCCACGGGGAGGAACGAACACCATGAACACGAACTGCACCTCGACGTACACGCGAGAGCGCGAGCAGGACGCGACGACGTACACCTGCAGCCGCGAGGCGAACCACCCCGGCTGCCATCGCGCGGCGCACACCGAGACGGTCAACGCGACCCGCCGGGTCCAGAAGTGGGGCACCTGGTTCACCGAGCAGTACACGATCGAGGCGACGATCTGGTGGACCGACTGGGAGGCGTTCCTGGCGGCGCAGCGCACCGCGCCGGACGCGACGGTGCTGGAGCTCGGGGCGCACCTGGCGAGCAAGGAGGCGTGGTACCCCGAGATGCTCGCGCGCCAGCCCCGGTACGCAAAACTGACCGCATGACCGCATGACCGCATGACCGCACGTACCGCGTAGCGGCGCCCCGGCGGACCACCCGCCGGGGCGCCGCTCGTGCTCGCCCACGACCTCCACGCCTGCCAGGACCCCCGCTGCCGCTACGCGCCCGGCATCTCCGCCGTGGCGCTCGGGGCGGCCGACCACGGAGAGCGCATGTACCAGTCCGACCCCGCCGTATTCACCCGGTTCCTCGACGCCCGCCAGGCCGACCCGGACCGCGAGGTACCGCCCGCCGTCCCCCTCGCCGCACTGGTCCGCAGCGACCTGGAGAACCGGCTGCCCGACACCACCGCACCGGGCGGCGAGCTGCGCCGGCTGCTGGCTGCCCTCCCCGTGGAGCAGCCGACGCCGCCCGCCTACGAGGAGGACCAGGCCCTATGCCGCTTGGCGATGTCTGCCGAGACGCTGCGCCAGGCCCTGTTCGTCC